>CAZOWS010000091.1:0-10196 GCA_964583365.1 uncultured Actinomycetota bacterium | reverse complement strand
TCGGCTGAAAGGCACGGAGAGTCCTTTCTCGGGCAAGTATTACGCGAGCAAGGAAAAAGCGCAGTACGTTTGCTCGGCATGCGAGAATCCATTGTTTAGCTCGGAGACAAAATTTGATTCCGGGACGGGCTGGCCGAGTTTTTGGGCCCCGATGGGTAAGGAAAATGTCAGGACTGAGACGGATCGCGCGCATGGGATGACACGCGTGGAGGTTGTTTGCAATCGCTGTGACGCGCATTTGGGGCATGTGTTTGAAGATGGCCCCGCGCCCACGAACATGCGCTATTGCATCAATTCCGTTTCCTTGAAGCAAATCAAAGACTCTTCCGAAAAGTGATCTTTTGACCCCTACCGTTCTGCTACAACTCAGCGATATTCGCAAAAGCTATGGCGCGCGCGTTCTGTTCGACGACGCGAATGCCACGTTTGCGATGAATCAAAAAATTGGCGTCATTGGCAGAAATGGCGCGGGCAAGTCCACGCTGTGCAAAATCATCACGGGACACGAAGAGGCCGACGGCGGGGAGATTTTGCCCAGCGCGGATTTGCGTCTCAGCTACCTCGAGCAACACGATCCGTACACGCTAGAAGAGACCGTGATGGAATTCCTTTTGAGATATACCCATAAAGAGCAGTGGCAATGCGCGCAAATGGGATATCGATTTCAATTGTCCAACGATGTCATGAGTCAGACGGTTGGGAGCCTACCGGGAGGTTATCGCACACGCGTTAAACTCACCGCGATGTTGCTCGGCGACCCCAATTTTTTGGTGTTGGATGAGCCGACCAATTATCTGGACTTGAAAACTCTTATTCTGGTCGAAAACTTTCTTCAAGATTACGATGGCGGATTTTTGTTGGTTTCCCATGATCGCGAATTGCTCAAACGCACCTGCGACCAAACACTGGAAGTAGAGAATGGTTCCCTCAACCTGTATCCGGGTGCCGTGGACGAGTATCTTATTTTTAAGGAAGAACGTAAGGAACAGGCCGTCAATTTCAACAAGAACGTGGAGGCCAAGAAGGAACAGTTGCAGTTGTTCGTGGATCGCTTTCGCGCGAAGGCCTCGAAGGCCGCGCAAGCCCGATCCAAGATGAAGCAGATAGCGAAACTAAAGACCATTGATGTCGGACATTCTTTAGGCAACGTGCATATCAAGATTCCGGCCGTGGCCAGGAAGAACGGGATTGCACTGCGCTGCAAAGAACTCAGCATCGGCTATCCAGAAAAAATGGTAGCTCAGGGAATTCATTTGGAGATTCATCAAGGCTCTCATGTCGCCGTGCTCGGCGACAACGGACAGGGTAAGACGACATTCCTGCGCACCATCGCGGGTGATTTGCCAGTCAAGGCCGGGGAGTTTCGTTGGGGCCATGGGCTGCAATTGGGGTATTACGCGCAGCATGTTTTTTCCACGCTGGATCCCAAGTCGGACGTGCTTACCTATTTAACCGCGAAGTCCTCGCGCGATGTGACCTCGCAGGAAATCCTGAATTTGGCCGGAAGCTTTTTGTTCAAAGGCGATGATGTGCGAAAAAAGATTGCCGTGTTGAGCGGCGGCGAGCGAGCGCGACTTGTTCTGGCCGGATTGCTGCTGTCAAAATGCAACGCGCTGTTGCTCGACGAGCCCACCAATCACTTGGATTTTGAAACCGTGGAGGCGCTGGGAAAGGCGCTGACTGATTTTGGGGGTACAGTATTTTTTATCAGCCATGATCGCACCTTCGTTAATTTGGTTGCGACCGAAATTCTCGAGGTGAACAACGGCGCCGTGATGCGCTATCCGGGCAATTACGAAGACTATGTTTGGCATATGGAAAACTCCGTGCGCGAGGAGTTGCAGTCCAGCAAGGAGGCCCAGAAGCCCGAGGTTAAGAAGGATAAAACGTCGTATCTCAGGCGCAAAGAATTGGAATCCGAGAAGAAAAAGGCCAAGAACCAAATCCAGAAATCAGAAACCAGACTCGCGCAGTACAAAAGCGAGCGAGAGGCGATTCACCAGATATTCGTGAGCGACCCCACGGCATGGTCCCTAGAGCGTAACGCGCGCTACGAGGAACTTGCCAAACTTATCGCTCAGGAAGAAGAACTGTGGATACAACTCAATGAAAAAGTAGAGCAGCTGAACGCGGACCCAGGAACAACAGCCTAAAGAAGCGTTCCTCGCAGCACGATCATCGCAACACTGAAATAAATCACAAGCCCTGTTACGTCCACGAGCGTGGCAACAAAGGGCGTCGATACAACGGCTGGATCAAGCCCAAGACGTCGAATCAGTATAGGTAAGCATGCGCCGGTAACCGTGCCCCATAGGACCACGGCAACTAGCGCGAGCCCAACCGTTATGGCGATCAATAAATAATGGTCTCCATAAATCGGCGTGAATTGAGACCACAGGAAAATCCGCAGAAATCCCATACTACCCAGCACGCAACCGAGTATAAGGCCAGACACGATCTCGCGGCGCATGACGCGCCACCAATCGCCAAATTTTATTTCGCCGATGGCCATAGCGCGTACCACGAGCGTTGCTGCTTGAGAACCCGTGTTGCCGCCACTGGATATGATCAGCGGAATGAATAGTGCGAGCACTATGGCCTTGGCGAGTTGGTTCTCAAAAAATGCCATTGCGGTGGCGGTCAGCATCTCGCCCACGAAGAGCACGCACAGCCACGTGGCCCGTTTCTTGACCATGTGCATAAAGGAAGTTTGGAAATAGGGATCGTCGAGGGCTTCCATACCGCCGAGTTTTTGAATATCCTCGGTGGCTTCCTGTTCGATTACCTTCAGCGCATCGCGCACCAAGATCACGCCGAGTAATTTCTTGTTGCTGTCGAGCACGGGAATGGAATTCAGCTTGTACCTTTCAAAAAGTTTTGCCGCTTCCTCACGATCGGCCTCCGGAGCCAGCGAGTTGAAGGCCCTTTGCATGAGTCCCTGCACCTCGATATCGCGCGGGGCAACGAGCAGCATTTTGAGAGGCAATTGGCCGAGCAAAATGCCTTGATCGTCGGTCACGTACAAGTTGTCTAAAAAGTTTTCCTCAATTTCTTTCAGACGCGTTGTGAGCTGAATGTGTTCCACGGCCTGACGGGTTGTCCAAACTGGCTTCAATCGCACGATTTTGGTGCGCATGATGTAACCCACCGACTCTTCTGGGAAAGTCATGCTGAGTTCTACTTGCCCGGCATCGGACTGTTTCATGAGACGAAACAATCTCTGCATCAGTTTGGGGGGAAGGTCGCGAAGAAACTGGGACGTTTCCGATGGTTCCAGTTTCTCAAGCAATTGTTGTACGTGAATTTCTTTCAAATTTTCGACCAGCGCCTGCTGCTGGGGTGTTTCCAGTTCTTCAAAAACCTGCGTGACCTTGTGACGCGGTAGCAGGCGAAATAGCGTGGCTTGTTCTTCGGATGAAAACGCATGCCAGCCGCTGGCCAAATCAATTGGGTTGATTTGCTTGAGTAGCGAGCGCAATGCGTGAAAGTCCCTCTCCGCGAGCATTTCCTTGATTTCAGGAAGGAAAAGAGTCAAAAGATCCATAAGAGAAGCCCCGTGTTTGTCAGATGCCGCGGAAAAGTTCCATCACGGCGATGGGTGTGTCACAGGATAGTAGAGCCTCGCGGAAATCTTTGTCGCGAATCCATTGCGCGATTTGGGATAAAAGACGCAGATACGCCTCCGAAGAATTCTGCGGCGCAACAACGAGGAACACAATTTTGACAGGTTGATTATCCACGGCGTCGAATTCCACGCCGGCCTTGCACAAACCCAGCGCCATGGCCATGCGTTCTGCACCTTTCACGCGTGCGTGCGGGACAGCAACCCCGCAGCCGCAGCCCGTCGAAGCGATATTCTCTCGCTCGACAACGGCTTGTAATACAGCCAGTTCATCCACGACGAGGCCAGCGCGCGCCAGTGTTCCGCACATTTTGGCAAGCAACAGATTTTTCGACGTGGCCTGAACATCCACGTCTATTACCTGAGGGATTAGTAACTCAAGGATTCCGGTTGCCGGAGGTTTGGAGGACATTGAAGAAAGAGTATAGCGACTGTTGAGCCCAGGCTCAAAGGCAAAATAATATTCTTTCACTCGAACATGGAGCGGGGCAAGGATTATTTTTTTCAGGGGACGCGGTTCGGCCCGCCATTGCAGCAGTGGCGGCCGGCATACCCGCGCCCGCTGCCGCTCGGCGCGCAAATTGTCCCGGCATAAAGCACGCCGGGACAAACCAAGCTTTGCGCGCCTGCGCGAGCCCCCTGAAAACAATAATCCTTGCCCCGCTCCAGCGAAGCCTAACACTGTTTTAGTATCGAAAATATGGTCTGAGATTTTGGGGCGGAAAATTTACTGCAGCGAGGCGAGTTTGCGCGCGAGGCGAATTCCTGCCTTCGCGTAATTCCAAAATACGTACGGGGAGCGAATGCTCGCGAGGTGGCGGAGGACACGACGGGGGCGGGTGTAAAATTTGGTGATGGCTTTGCGCCGGAATTCCAACAGCTGATCGCGCGTGCAATAGAGGCTGTCCACGGTCGGGTCGGTGTAATCATGGCCGGTTAGCGTGTCTCCGAGAAGGAGATTCAAGTCCTTGTAGAGTTTTTCCATTTCCGTTCCGGGTAGCGGGTAGGGGATTGCGAATTCGACGAAGTCGGCCGGTAAATCGCAGGCAAAGTCTATGGTCTCTTGAATCATTTTGGGAGTTTCCCAGGCGAAACCGATCATCATCAACAAATAGGCCTTGATGCCGTGCTTTACGGTCAAGTTCACGGCTTTGACGGTTTGCTCGGGTTTTAATTTTTTCTTCACCTTATCCAGCGTTTCCTGATGCACGCTTTCCGCACCGAATGCGAGGACGTAGCAGCCGGCTTTTTTCATCCACACAAGACGCTCTTCGTCTATCGAGTCGCATCGCGAGTTCGCGCCCCATCGGATTTTCAAGCCGCGCTCAACGATCAATTGGCAAATACGAATCACCCATTTCTTGTCCCACGTGAACGTGTCCGCGCGAAAGAAAAAGTCACGTATGCCGTATTTATCTATGCATTCCTGAATTTCCTCCACCACGCTCTCGGGCGAACGTATCTTGATCCGCTGACCCGATACAATCGGAACTGCGCAGTACGTGCAGAGAAAAGGACAACCGCGCGCGGTGTGTATCAGCGTGATAGGCCTGCGCGTGGCGCGCGGGAGATATACAGTATTGTTGATCAGAGGTCGCGCGGGAAAAGGCAGCTTGTCCAGGTCGTCCAGCCTGTCCCGATTGTTGGTGCGAAGAATTTGCCCGTCTTTTCGATACGTGACGCCCAGCACATCTTCGGGGTTTAGGAATTTCGCCAGATACTTGATTGTCAATTCGGATTCACCGCGTATTGCAATGTCCAGATACGGATGCGCTTCCATCACGTGAATGTCTTCGCCGCCCGTGAAATGTGCCCCCTTGATGACGGTCATGCAATCCGCATGTAGCTCTCTAGCAATTTTGCAGGCCTGCATGTCGAGGTCCAGCGTCGGCGTGGTGGCGCTGATCGCGAGCAAATCGGGCATAAAGCGCCCAAAATCCTTACGGAAGTCATCCCAATTACCACCCTGGGCTGGGTAATCTCTTACTATCACTTCCATGCCGTTTTCTTCGAGTACTGCCGCCATAGAGGCAATATCGATTGGCGCGCGCGGTGGTTGCGCGGTCATGCTCTCCACGGGCGCCTGGCAACGGTCGTCGCGCATGTAAAACCCGCTGGGTGGATACAACAGAAAAGCCTTTTTCAGCGGGCGCTGACGCAGTTGCGGAGTTGGGCTTGGAGCTGTCGCTATCATTGGGATATCACCTTTAAGAGTACTCGCATAACGCAGGTCGTAAGTCTATGATTTTAGGGCGGTAGCTGTCAAACAGAAGATTGCACGGTAACCTCACCTCCGAGGTGGCGGGTCCGAGGGTTCCTTCGCTGCTCCGGTCCTCCGCGCGTACCCTTTTGGCGATTGCGGCTCATGGACCCTCGGCTATAACTGCCGCCGTCTCCATTCGCCGCAATCGCTCAAAAGGGCCCACGCGCTCCCGGACAGTCGCTGCTCAGGAACCCTCGGACCCGCCAACACCATTCACTGTGATGACTTACCACAGAGACCAATTACCAGATATTGATAATCCATGCATATTCCCCTACAATGGGCTCTACTGTCGAGTGTTAGAGGGGTCTGATTGTAACTGTTCACTCAAGGGTGGTAGATGATATCCTTCCCCTTTGTAAGGCTTTCGTTTTGATGCAAATAAAAAGCCTATTACAGAGTGTCTATGGAGGAGGCAAGGTGGGGTAGAAGGATGGGGAATTCCCCATTCCAGCGAAGGTTATGTACATTTTTTCCTATGATTTCCATTGTTATACCAGCCTACAACGAAGCTAATCGCATCGGTAAATCCTTGCGCAGCATTCGGGCTTATCAGGATGCCCGTGGAATTTCTCTCGAAATTCTTGTCTATGACGATGGTAGCAGCGATGACACTTGCGATGTTGTTCAAAAAGAGTCCAAAGGGCTTAATTGTCGTGTCTTACAAAGCAAGATTAATCGCGGCAAAGGTTATGGCGTTCGGCAGGGTATGATGGAAGCAACGGGAGAATTCGTGCTTTTTTGTGATGCGGATCTCTCGACTCCTATTGAGGAAATTGAAAAGATGCTCAAGGTTTTGGAAAACGGCGCCGATGTTGCGTTTGGGTCGCGAGCGCTGCCGGAATCGGATGTTCAAATCCATCAAAACTTTGTGCGGGAAACAATGGGGAAAATTTTCAACCTTTTTGCGCGCGTGTTTGCTTTTCGTGGCATTCTCGATTCTCAATGTGGATTCAAGTGTTTTAAAAGATCGGTGGCGCGGGAGATATTTTCGAGGGCGAAAATCGACGGCTTTTGTTTTGATGCGGAAATAGCGTATCTGGCTCAGCGATTGGGTTACACGGTTAAGGAGGTTCCGGTGATATGGCGCAATGAGCCGGAATCTAAGGTGCATATCGTGAGCGATCCTCTCAAGATGTTCTGTGATCTGTTGCGCATTCGTTGGCTGCATCGGAATGATGGATGAGGCAGGTGGCCGAGTTGAAGTGGTTGTGGCTAATTCTTGCTGTGGCTTTTCTGTTGCGGCTTGTGGGACTGCGCTTTGGCCTACCCGATTTGTATCATGCCGACGAGCCGATTGTCGTGAATCATGCTATGGCGTATGGTAGCGGCGACCTGAATCCCCATTTTTTTCAAATCCCTCCGTTGGTTTCCTATGTTCTCTTTGGTCTTATTGGGTTCTATTTTCTTGTGGGTGCATTGCTCGGATATTTTTCTAACATGTTGGCTTTTGCCGATCTGTTCTTTTCAAACCCGTCGAGCTTTTACGCATTAGGGCGCTTCGTGCTGGGGACCATGGCTGGTACGGCCACCGTGTGTGCCGTGTACATTTTGGGCACGCGCGTTGCGTCCGCGCGCATTGGGTTGTGGGCCGCTGCGATGCTAGGCGTATGCTTTTTGCATGTGCGCGATTCCCATTATATTTACACGGATATTCCGTTGACGCTGGCTTTGGTGGTCGCGGTTCTTACTAGCGTGCGACTGTACGAAAACGGGACCATGCAGAATTATCTATGGGCTGGCGCGCTGGTTGGGCTTTGTACGGCCATTAAATACAACGCGGCTTTAGTTGCAGGCGCTTATTGCGCGGCGCATTTGCTGCGCGGTGGCCGACTGCGCGATCAATTATTTTCTGTGCGCGTGTGGGCTGGTGCTGGCGCTTGCCTCGTGGTCTTCCTTATTTTAAATCCATTTGCGGTTCTGGATTTTTCTTTTTTTTGCCAAAGTTTTTCTGCTCAGTCCAAGGCTCAGCGTTTCGTCGGATGGATGCATGTTCTTTCGTATTCGCTCTTCAGTGGGATGGGGGTGATGCCGCTCGTTGCGGCATTCGCGGGCATGGGTCTGGCCGCGTATCAAAAGAACAAGCGCGCCTGCATTCTTTTGGGATTTCTGATTCCCTTTTATTTGGGCATCACGTTGTTCGGCCAAGAACATGATCGTTACGCGCTGCCCCTTATTCCGTTTCTGGCGGTGTTCCTGGGAATTTTTGCCGATGCGGTCGTGACGCGATATCAAGGTCTGCCACGAATGCTGTCTTTGGCTTTTTTCCTAGGCCTGTTTCTCGTGCCCACGCTGGCCAAATCCGTGTACTCGGATTGGCTGTTCCTACAGCCCGACAGTCGCACGCTGGCCAAACAATGGATAGAGGCCAATGTGCAGGCAGGATCAAAAATCGCGCTGGATCACACCTTTTATGGGCCCAGGCTTTTACCCTCCGGGGAACAATTGAAGGAAAAATTATCGCGCGAAACCAGCGCTCAAAAACAGAAAAAGCTCGGGCGCTTGCTGACCCAAGTGCAGCCCCAAGACAAACGCTACAATCTTTATTTTCTTTCGGACGAAGCAGGGACATCTCCTGGTTTCCTTTTCGATGAACCCCGTATCCCCTTTGATTTTCAGAAGCTTCGCGAAGAAGGTATACGCGTTGTTGTCTCGCATTCTCGTTTACCCAATGCTTCGCATGCCGAATTTTACGAGCAATTGCGATCTCATGCAGTTGTGTCGCGCTCCTTTAGTCCCTATCGGCAAGAGGGACAGGAGTTTTCGTTGGAACCTTACGTGCGCACCGGAGGCGCATCGCTATGGCGTGAAATGCTGAGTCGCAAGAGCAATGGAGAATTCGTGCAGATCACTCTGCTAGAATAGCATCGCTATGAAAGGCCTCGTTATAGTCCCAACGTACAAAGAGAGCGCCAACATAGGCCGCTTGCTGGACGAGCTTTTGCGTCAAGGTTTGGAACTTGAAATCCTTGTCGTGGACGACAACTCGCCCGACGGCACAGCGGATCTTGTGCGCGCTTATGCTAAGAAGGACGCACGCGTGCACTTGATGGTACGAACTGGCCAGCGCGGGCGTGGTGCGGCAGGCATAGATGCTTTTCGTGAGGCGGTAATTTCCAACGCGGACTATGTCATCGAGATGGACGCAGATTTTTCGCATGACCCGGCATTTATTCCACGCTTTCTTCCTGCTCTTGAAAACGCGGATGTCGTGATCGCCTCACGCCGTGTGCCCGGAGGTAGCGAGCCGGGACGTAGCATCGTGAGAAGGGCGATCACGCGGATTGCCAGTGCATGGATCAGATTTTGGCTTCGACTTCCCGTGCAAGACCCTACCGCCGGATTCCGATGTTTTCGTCGCAGCGCCCTGGCCAAAGTGGACTGGGATAAGTTACAATCCGTCGGACCATCTATCGTAGAAGAAGTTCTTTGGGCTTTGCATCGTGCCGGAGCGCGACTCGTAGAAATTCCGTTGGTGTTTCAGCCGCGTGCGGCGGGGGAGTCGCAACTCAATTTCCGTAAATTGTTGGACACGTATTGGCGTGTAACATGCTTGCCATTTCGCAAGCCGCCCATCCATGGATGAGGAAAGATGGAAAACCATATGCTCGCTGTAGGACTTATTCTCTGGGTGATCGTTACAACTTGCGTGGTCGGCGATAGGTTGTTGGGGTTTTTTCATTTATCCTGGAGCAACGGCGTACAGCGTTTTGTCTCTGCTGCAGCGCTCGGCCTTGGGCTATGGTTGCTCGCCTTTTTCTGGGCCTGCTGGCTGCTGGGCTATTTCCGTGAAACCGCGCTCGCGGTGATGACGTTTTTCAGCGTGCCAACCGTGTTTTATGCCCGGGAAAGTTTTATGGATTCCTCGACGTCACCACGGGCTCGTGCATGTCCGCTGAGCTGGATATTGGCCTGCCTGTGTGGTGTGGCGGTTGCCGCCGCGATTTTGGCCAGCTTTGCGCCTATTGCGGACATGTCCGATGCGCTGACCTATCATCTGAATTTACCCAAAGTCTTCCTTAGCATGGGAGCAATTCGAACTCTTCCCTACGATGCAAATTCGGCTTCTCCGCTGTTGCTGAATATTGGATTTGGATTCGGCTTGATGTTCCATAGCGCGGTGTTTGCGAATCTTTTGGTCGTGTGGATTGGGATACTCTGCGCGGCCGGCGTTTACGGCTGGGCGCGGGAACGCGTAGAATCGCGCTATGCGTGGCTGGGCACGACCGCTTTTGTGTTGACGCCCGCGGTGTACAATCATTTTAATGTGCCCTACGTGGATCTCGCGTTGACATTGTTTACGTTTCTTAT
>CAZOWS010000090.1:0-3157 GCA_964583365.1 uncultured Actinomycetota bacterium | reverse complement strand
GACGCAGCCTCGCGCATTGCCAAGGCTATGCCGCAACTTCGCTTCTTGTTGCCCTGCGCGGGAGACCATTTGCGTCCTACCATCGAAAAGATGATCGCGTCGGCGAACCTCCCTTTGCATTTATTGGAAGGTCAATCGCTGGAGGCCGCTCACGCGGCCGATTTGGCGCTCGTTGCGTCGGGCACCGCGACATTGGAAACCGCGTTGATGGGCACGCCGATGCTCATCGTGTATAAAGTGCATCCTCTCACGTACGCGCTGGCACGCATGCTCGTGCGCATCGAGCATCTGGGTCTCGTCAACGTACTCGCGGGGAAAATGGCTGCGCCTGAGTTTTTGCAGAGCAGGGCCCGCGGTGATTTGCTGGCCGCAGAAGCCCTCTCTTTGTTGAACGACCCCGCGCGCATGCAGGAAATGAAAGCCCAATTCGCAAGCATTTGCAAGGATCTAGGTTCGGCAGGGGCTAGCGCGCGCGCGGCGGCTGCGGTGCTGGAATGGATGGCCCACAAGGAGCGCCATGCGTCTGTATCTTAGACTGATCAAATTCATTCGGCCGTATTTGGCGAACTTTATTTTGGCGGTTGTGTGCATGATTTTGTACACAGTCTTCAGCGGATTTTCGCTGATGACGTTGTTACCCATCGTGGATGGCGTGCTCGGCGGCAAGCAAATGACGTTCAACAGCACCGTCTCTTTCCCGTTTAAGCCGCAACTGCTGCATCTGCTGGATGTGCTCAATGGCATGGACAGGCTGTGGTTGCTCAATGCCTCGGTGATTTTCTTCGTTGTCGTAATTTTTCTGAAAGTCTTTTTTGATTATTGCCAGCAAGTGCTGATGGAAAAAGTCGGCCAGAGCGCGATGCGCGACGTGCGCTGCGAAGTTTACGAGCATATGGTGCGTAAGCTTTCGATGGAATACTTTGCGCGCGAGCGGGTGGGGGCGCTCATGACGCGCGTCACCAACGACGTGAATATTTTGCTCGAGCTTTTGTCGGGGCGCTTTGCGAGCACGTTGAACGACTCGATGCAACTGTTCGTGTACTTGAGCATCATCCTTGTCATCGATTGGAAACTTGCGCTCTCCGCGCTGCTGGTCATGCCGTTCGCGATGATTCCGATTTTGCGACTGGGCAAGCTCGTGCGTAAATTGAGCAAGGCCTCGCAGGAAAAAGTCGCGGACGTCGGCTCGATTTTGCATGAAACTATTTCGGGCATTCGTATCGTGAAGGCCTTTGGCATGGAGGATTACGAGGCCGGGCGTTTTCGCAAGGAGAGCAGCATTTTTGCCAAAATCATGATTCGCTCTGCGAAGCGGGAGGCTTTTCTGGGGCCGTTGACGGAGTTTGTCGGGGTTGTGCTCGCGGCTTTTGTCGTGTACGTCGGAGCCAGACGCGTGCTGCTGGGGACGATGACGCTGGGCGAATTCGTGCTGTTTTTGGGGGCGTTGGTCTCGATGATGAAGCCCGTGAAGGTGGCCGCCAAACTGAATATCACGCTACAAAAATCGCGCGCGGCCGGAGAGCGCGTCTATGAAATTCTGGATACGGTCTCGACGGTGGTGGAAAAACATAATGCGGGGGTGATGCAACCGCTCGCGCAGGCGATTGTTTTTCATTCTGTTTCTTTCGGCTACAAGCCTAGTCATCCGATTTTGCGGGATGTCAGTCTGGAAGTAAAAGCGGGGGAGGTCGTGGCGTTTGTGGGCCCGAGCGGCGTCGGGAAAACGTCGCTGCTGAATTTGCTGCCGCGATTTTACGACCCCACGGGCGGGAAAATCACGATAGATGGCGTGGATATTCGCGACTATTCCCTACGCTCGCTGCGAGCGCAGATGGGCATCGTGACGCAGGAGACCATTCTGTTCAACGACAGCATTCGCAATAATATTTCCTACGGCGTGGGGGAGACGTCTCTAGAGAAAGTCATAGAAGCTGCCAAAGCCGCAAACATCCATGACGCGGTCATGAAATTCGAGCATGGGTACGAGTCGATTATCGGAGAGCGCGGCATGCGATTGTCGGGCGGAGAACGTCAGCGCATCGCGATCGCGAGGGCGCTCTTGAAAAATCCTAAAATTTTAATTTTGGACGAGGCCACCTCGGCGCTGGACATGGAATCGGAACGGCTCGTGCAGCAGGCGTTGGATAATCTCATGGCGCAGCGCACGGTGCTCATCATCGCGCATCGCTTGAGCACGATTCAACACGCGGATCGCATTGTCGTCCTGGAAAACGGTCGCGTGCTGGAATCTGGCCGCCACGAAGAGCTGTTGAAAAACGGGATTCTCTACAAGAAACTCTACGAATTGCAATTCGCTGCTATCGTCTAATCTGTCCTTTCGCATGCGCAATCGCCTTCTCCGTTGGTTCGTTGCTTCTCTCGGGAAATGTATTATCCAAGCCATTGGGATGACGCTGCGGTGGCATTACACGGATGTGCCAAAATTTCGCGCGATGTTGCAGCGCGAGCCGCGCTATATTTACGCGTTCTGGCACAATCGCTTGATCATGATGCCCTATATTTACCGGCAAACGCTCAAACGCGGGGGCAAGCTCGCGGTCATGGTTAGCCAGAGCCGGGACGGTCAGATCATTGCGGACATCATTGATCGATACGATTTTCGGCCTGTGCGCGGCTCGACGACGCGGGGCGGCAAGGCCGCGCTGCGCGAGATGATTCGGGCGCTGCGGTCGGACTACGATTGCGCGTTTACGCCCGATGGCCCGCGCGGCCCGCGATACGAGGTGGGTCCCGGGGTCGTGGCCCTGGCGCAGTTGAGCGGGCTGGCTATCATTCCCGTGTGTTTTGATGCGGTGCCTAAATGGACGCTGAAAAGCTGGGATCGCATGATTATTCCGAAACCGTTTGCACGCGCGGTGTATCGCCTTGGGGACCCGATTGAAGTGGGCGCGGATGCGAACGCGAATGAGCTGCAGGAAAAAATATTGGAAGTGAAGACGGCGTTGATTCGGCTATCGGATCAATGTGCGTTGGAGCTTACGGCTAGATAATTTTTCTGCCTCGCGTCATCCGTTGATTTCTCAAAAGGTCAGGGCTTGTTCAACCCTGCTTTCTGTTCATCAGGCACGCGGCAAGGCTTTCGGAGCTCCCTTCGCTGCTCCCGCCTCCGCGCGTACCCTCTTGGCGCAAACCGATT
>CAZOWS010000089.1:0-9010 GCA_964583365.1 uncultured Actinomycetota bacterium | reverse complement strand
ACGACAGCCATGAAGGCGGCTATTTCAGGAACATGCCTGTAATCTTCGACGAAGACTTCGCGCACACCGGCAAGCCAATCTTTGTATCCCAGAACGCGGCGCAGGCGCGCTAAGGTGAACATGGGATCGGACGGATACTGACGTGGAATCTTGGGAGCAGGAATGGTGTCAAAGGCCCGTTGCAACAGACGGAATTTTTCCCAAGCCTCACCGGTTAGCTGCGGAAATTCCTTCGAAAGAATGGCATAGAGGTCGCTCTCGAGAGAGACTGTTTTAACCGCGTGAGGAAATGTTTCTTTTCGTCCCAGCAGGACAAGTCGACCACCGGTGGACATCGGTAAATCCACGCGCCGCCCATTGATCATTAAATACGGATGCGCCGTCATCGCCGTCTCCAAGAATTTGGCCAACGCAGGATTAGACTCCAAATGCGTCAGAATCACGGTTCTGCCTGATTCCAGACTCTTGATTACGTCGTTTGTGCTCCAAGAATATGCTTTATTTCCATCGCGAACCCCGACATGGATGGAACCCACAACATCATTGGCGCCCGTATAAGGACCAACAGGAAATATCACCAAGTCCGGATCCGAAAAAGTTTCTTTCAGTCGCGCCATTGCATAGTTGGTGTCGTCGGAGCTTACAACGACGACGGGATCGACTAGGACGTCTTTCAGTGTTGGTTCGGGAGCCTGGACGGCTGGCTTGGTCTCAAACTTTCGATAGTTAAGATAGCACTCCGGAATGGTTGTATCCTCCGTAACTTCGATTGTAATTTTCACACCTTGGGCATGCATGATTTTGTGCCACACCCAATCCGCAACAGTCCCCTGAATCCTCAGCCGTATATCTTGTCCAGCCATCCCCCCTAAGAGACCAGCGGCCTGGGTTACTTTGCCATTTCGAATTTCGGTCTTGCTAAACAGCATATAGGCATTCTGAGCATTGATCACCCAAACCGGCTGCGTTGGCGCAAATCCAATCCCTACGATGGACATATTTCCGACACCCTGTGAATAATCGGGTGCTCTGGCACGATATAGCTTGAATCCATCGTTGATGGGGTGGAAGGCGCCATTGAACGCAAGGCCTCCCTGCCTAAAGACCTGACGTATCAAATATAAAAAGGCAGGGTCTTCCCAATTCCCTCCGCGTAATGTCAATGCCGTCCCATTCTTAATGGCCTTGAGCAGAATTCCTTCCTGCACATGCATTTGCCCCTGCTCGTCCGTATAAAAGCATCCGATGAGATCGTCTTGATAATCCGGCGAGTCATATATGTCCATTGTTTCACCAATAGGTTCCTCAACCCGTGAAACATTTATTATGGGATCCGGCTCACTCCAGTCCCGTTTCAAGACGGAAGCGCGCGAAAAAAAGTCGGATGAAAACTCTGAGAATCTCTCCTGTTTCATCACACCTAAGACCTGCAACTGCTCGCTTACCGGGTGACCCGAAAAGCGCCTCATGCGATCGAACAAGGAGTTCAACCCTGCTGCAAATTTCGGGTGTGTCCCTTCATAATCCAAAACCAGAATTCCTCCGCTCTCCAAGATGCGAAGGAGAGGCCCAGGAAGAACAGAAAATTTTCCCTCCGACAATTGAGCTTCCGACATCATTCGATCCCATTGTTGCGAGTCCTGCAGCGTGACCCTCAAATAGGGAATATTTCGCTTCGCGGCGTACGCATGCAATCGCGCATCCACGGCTTCGATATCGCCTTGCACCAGGGTTCGGTCTTGCTTTAGCAGGGATTCCGTTTCGAGATCATCCGACGCAGGGTGGGCTGCTGTCACATTTCGCAAGAGCTCTGCTTGTGCGGCTGAGCGGACTAGACCAGCGGGATCATTGGGATGCGGTTTTGTATTGTCTGCAATAACCCGCAAGTCTTCGGGTCTCATCACGGTGAGTGTGATCTCCAACAACGCATGCAGCGGTGTGCCTTCCAAATGGGCGTCTAAAGCAGAAGTAAATGCATGGCTTCTCTTTAAAACATTTTCAACGTATTCGTGACGGGCGAGGATTCTAAAGGCAGTAAGCATGCGCGGAGGGTCCTTGCACGCGCGAATCGCATCAAATAATTTTTGTGAGACTATGATCTTAACAAGTCTAGTCGGGTTCCCTTCATTATCCACCTCCACCTCGGCATTGGCAAAATCCGTGTCGGGTGTTGTGCCAACCTCGATGGGAACATCCAAGCCATCTATGGTTACCGTCACCTTGCCCCCCACGATTTTGGCATCGCCTACTTTTCCTTCTATCGCGCGTGCAACATCTACGATCACGCTTCTGTCAATTTTTTCGGCAGTTTCTTCGGGCCTGTTCGCATCCGTTTTATTGGCACCAATGACTTTGAACGCGGGTCGCGCTTCTTCCCCCGGCGTCGCCGAGGCGGCCGCAGCCAATCCACCTGGTGCTTGATCCCTCAAGGCTTCGCTTCTTGGCTCAGGAATGGAAGGCACGGCGGCATGGGAAGCAGATATCGGGATGCCTGTGATCACTGGCAATGACTTGCCTTCGCGATACGCATTAAGATACTCCACGAATAGCTGTGCTGGCTGATGATTTCCTCTGAAACGCGCACGAACTTCTCTAAAGATATCAACCACATCATTTGAATGTTGTAGAAGCAAGGCCAAGAGTCTTTCATTTTTTTTATTAAAATCAGGGCCATGCGTCCCTTCACCCGATCCTTCCAGGACATGCACTGTTTCATGCATGTTCGTTGTAACTACCTGCGATAGTTTTGGGAGGAATTGCTTCATGATTTCATCATCTGACATCTCTCCTTTAAGATATTTTGAGAAAAGTATTAAGAACTCTTGATGGTTTAGAAGATTCCAGCCTATCTTGTCCTTGCCCTGCCAAGCATGCGCTCCGGTTGCATTACCCGCGTTGAAGAAAGTAACTTGCATCTCTCGATTTTCACCAACAACCAACTGAGCCAAACGCCTCATAAGTTCTGAAAATGCCCAGTACACATCCATCTCAGGACATGCAGTGGATGGAAGCACCATATCGTCCAGTACTCTTTGCCCTTCTTCTTGAAAATGTTCAGCGGCAGATGCATTTCGATCCTTATGCGCACTAACTTGATCAAGAACAAAATTCCCCAGTGGTCCCAATTGTTCAAGAAATCCGGAAAGATTCTTCGCTTTCTGATGAATTTGATTTAACGAAAGGGTTTCTTCGCCGATCGCAAAAAATGGCACGGCGGCCAACAATTGATAGAGAGATTTTGATTGGAGTGTATAGTTATCAGGGTTGGCTATTCTGCGCAGTGGTTGAAGACCTTGGAGCGCATGCGCATCCGCTTCAATGTCCGCGGAAAGTAGATCAGTGCGTAGCTCATAAAAATAGTCGTAGGGAAAGACTTGCCGTGCAAGAAAGGTATGGATATCAGAGGCGAAGCCATGTTTATCTACGTTTCCTAATTCTTTCAGAATCTCTTTGATCATTATGCTCGCGACTGCGGCTTGTATCTCCTGAAGATAGAGTTGCTTGTCTGGTATGTCTTTGCCGGCCAGCAGTCTCGGTATTTCTTTGGGAAGGTTCACCGCGTATCCCCGTTTAAGAATCAAAGGTCGCAGCGGCGGAGGCAATCCGCCCAAAATCTCATCGTCCAGCTCCTTGAGCACAAACCCATCTTGGGTGACCAAGTTCTCTCCACCACGGGTATGATAAATGGTCAAATCTCCCCAGGTGGTTTGTACAGCGGCTAATTTCTGCTCCTGGGAAAACTCATTTAAAATTTCTTTTTTGTCTGCCTGAGACCAGACGACTTCTATTTCCTCGCGCGGCAATGCCGACACGTAAGATCGCACATTGGAAAATAAAAATGCTGCTTCCATTTCAGGCATTTCGGATTTATGCACCCATTGTATCCGCGTTCCCTTAAATGGCTTTTCATGCGCTTCCTGGTGCAAGACGCAATAGTCAACATCAAAATCTTCACCGCCTAAACTACGACGGATTGTCATGTACAGAACTCGCCCTTTGCCATCCGATGTCTTCACGTGAACCCGACTAGCGTCTCTCAATATTGCCATTGCCCCCTTTCCAAACTTCCGTTCTTGCCCTTCACCTCCGCGTTCAGAAGAAAGAAATGGAATCAAAAATTCCGTTAATGCTGTGGCCGTATTCATGCCCACGTCATCCTCCATGCCGAAGAGCAACTCCTGCCTATTGCTAAGACCAAGGCTCAGTCGAATTTGCTTGCCGCCTGCGTTGCGCGTATTTCGAATTGCCTCTTGGGCAAATAGATAGCGATCCGTACTACCGGCTTCAATCGCATGAAATATTTTCCCGCGCGCTGTGACCAAGGACATCTCCTGCGTGGGCCCTCCCTCATTCTTGAGATCCGATAAGAAACGATCTACCTCTGATAAATAACCTTCATTTTCTTGCAGCGAATGTAGGTCGCTCTCTCGATCTCTAAGGAAACGCGCTGCCCTGTAAGACAACTTAAAGCTTCCACTAATATCATTCATTCCAAGCATTCCAAGAGGAGTTAATTCAGATTGACCGCTAAGTTGTAGCCACTCTTCAACATCGGTATTGAGGTAAAACCAGAGCGGTCGCAGACAACGATCGGTTTGAAGTTTTTTGACGTCTGATGCCATGAGGGCATCATAGAAATCCTCAAGATAAGGCTGATTGGCATCTCTATCGAACAGCCGTTTTGGCCTTTTGGGTAACTTTAAAAGAACTTTAATGAGTTTAATGAATTTCTCGGAAGAAACATCTGCTTTGAGGTCTTCGATGAATCCAAACATGGCAAGCAGCTGCCAGAATATCTCTTCGTCATAACCTTCTAGCGCATCTACTAACTCATGAATGGGTAGTTTCGCAGCGCCTTTTGTCATTGCATTGGAAACGGTAACTGACATAGCTCCATCAGCGACGTTTCTAAGAGTCCTTCTTAAAAATATACCATCATTTCCTGCTGAAAAATAAGTGTTAACCCATGCTGTGTTTCCTTCGCTCAATAAAGCGAGCATACCCAGCTGCGATACAGTCAGTGTGGTTTCAGGATTTAACAACTCTTGAAAAAGTAATTCTTCCCATTCGGGGTGATCCCGTAAAATCGCCATGATGGGATGTAGAAAAAATCGATCTTCTTTCACCCGACTGCTGAATCGCTTTATCAGTTTGAAGTATATCTCTAGCAGTCTCGCATGTTGCGTTAGATCGCTAGATCCTCCTATTATCTGATGCGAATATTGACTAACGTCATCAATAAATGTCGAGAGGTTCATGGGTGCGTCGCGCCCGCAATACTTGCTTTCCAGAACATCATCCAGCTCTGCCAGCAATTGTGGTTGTCCACGTAAATCCCAGCAACAATTTAGATATTTCTGGATGATTGGGATTATATCTGCGGGGAATGATTCCGATATTGTGAGCGCCTTCAACAGATTGTCTCCAGCGCGCGAACTAAACACCTTCTCCCATTCGCTAGGATTTGATCGACCCTGTTCCTGCATACTAGCCTCGATCGTATGAATTAATTTGTCTTCATCGTCCGGTCCCACTATCGCCACGCATCGTGTACAAAAATCGAATAGTATTTTATTCATAAACACAGCCCAGAGTTGCTTACTGTATATCAAATCGGTGAGAAAATTATGGATAAGGATCAGCTTGCATTCCAGATGTGGATCATGTTCCGCATGTCGCATAGCGACAAAAAGCTTTGTAGTAACACCGTTAGTGAAATTTAGATTTAAATTCCATTCATTGTCTTGTGTCGCATAACCAAGTCTCTTCAAATACGGCCCTAAATCAGCGGAACTGTTGTTGCGCAATTCTTCCAGAATATCCAGCAGGACAAAAGCCACTTCATTTTCCGCAGCCAAGCGTTGTTCTTGAGGCATGATCCGTGGATTATTTTGAGGATTAAATCTGTGAGTGGCTTGAATAGAGAAGTCGATCCTTCGCCAGATATTGTCTTTTGAATCAGGTGCATCGATTACGCGACATGCTATTTCTTTCATCTGTTCAGGCGAAGGATAGGGTATATCACGGGAAGTCCGTTCACGTAACTTTTGCCACGAAGAGTGGATTTGACTTACCAACATTAACTTCACGCTTTCCGTATTATCCTCATCCGGAAAACCTAAGCCGCCCAACTCCCTTATCAACCTATCACGTACCTCTTTACGCAAAATATTATTGGGAATCAATTCGCTTACGGCTTCAAGATATTGAGAACTAGGTCTATCTACAACCATACCACCCCGCATGGGCACCTTAGGAAAAAGCGCCCGAATGAGACCTAAATGGCTCGCATCGTAAGATTTCCCTCCAGTGACACTGGTTGCAGACGCTTCCGTACTACTATTTTGTGCTTGAGATGCGCTGTCACTGACATCTACCCCGCTTGTTTTTTCTTGGGCTTTGCCTTGATCCGAAGGCATTCGAAGTTTTACGCCATTGAATTCCAAAAGTGCATGGATCAATGCGCGTATTTCTAGCGCATCCGCATGGGCAAGGCAGTTACGATCGACAAACACGAGTTTGTTCACAGGATCCACGACCACAACCTGATCGGGGTCCGCAAATGGGACGATAAAAAGTTGGTAAGGGCTGGCATCAAATCCCTGTAGCGGACGCAAAGGCGTTGCGTCTTCCAGGTCTTTTCTTGCCAGCAACTTGGCATCCGCTTCGCGCATGTAATGCGGATGTATGTACATCAATCCCTCCCAATGGAAACACGGATTACCTTGACCATTTAAATAGGGCGAAATATCAGGTAAGAAAAATGCTTTCCCATCGATCTTTTGCCTAATTTTTTCAAATTGTTTCTTCGCGGCCTCGATCAGATTGTCCTCGCTTTTGCGCGACTCGTTATCGCCCTGCAACTCCTCCATCAAATTCGCCAAGACGTTGAACATCTCCATAGGTTGCTCCGACAGAAGCGCTAGATCTAGTATGGCTTTAGCAGAAACAACGGTATTAAAATCACCCGCAGCGGATACTTTGAGACGATCACGGCTTACTGGTAATGCTGTGGTTACGGGAAACTCAACGACCGTAATAGCGGGTATGTTGCTACCAAACACATCCCTTGAAAAAATCGTCACGCCATTGACGGTAATGAAGAGTTGTCCCTTACCATTCACTGCCTTCTCGCGTGATCGGAAAAGCGCTGTTTTGCTTGAGTCATCCTCTAGTTTTTCAAATTTCTCCGTGTTATCGATTTCTGCATTCACTTTTTTGCCATCCACGACAATTGGAAAATGCCGACTAAAGCGAAAAGCCTTGCCAATCAATTCTTTCGTGCCTTTTGCATCAAAGATACCTTCAGCGGTTTCCAGTTCTACTGTGGTGCCCCGTATACCAAGACGTTCCGGCTCAGCAGAAATCTTTACCCTCAATCTTTTATCCCGACGGTAAAACTCTATTTTCCAAGCCTGTGAACCCGTCCCGGTGTGAACAAGGACCTTGGCCCGCTCATCCTCCAAATACTTCATCATCGAATAAAAGCCAACGCCAAATTTTCCAATCGTCAACCCTTCCATCATCGCGTCAATTCCATTGGCAATCACTTCGACTAGCGGCCGATTCGATTCCGTGAACTGAGCCTTCGTGTAGTCCTGAATATCTGCAAAGGCACCTTTGGCATCGCCCGGATATTTTTTGAGCAATGCTGACAAACGCCCATTTCCCGTTTCAAATGCCTCTTTCCATTCCCCTGCCGGTGCACCCGCAACCACAGCGCCCACGAGTTGCGCAAGATCAATGTCAATCTCGCCATTTACTGGTGGTTCAATAGGTACCAGCCCAAATTGTCCGCGCTTGCCTTTGCCGGTCACCATGGGGATCAGAAACTTTGTCATGATAGTCCACCAATCCATTCCCGTACCGCGATCGGTGACAGAAGCACCTGTCGGCGTAATCTCTATTTCCACCTCTTTAGATCTACTCTTCTTTTCAAGGATGCCATTTGCGGTATGCTGGATGATAAATGCTTGCCTAATGATTTTACTGCGCAATTTCCCACCATCGGTAATCTTTGAGTCCTTCAAACCCATTTCCTTTAAATCTTCCATGTTTAGCATGTCAAATAAGAGATTTTCCGCTAGCTCGTTCATGGCCTTTGATGTCCCGCTTACCATGCTTTCCAGGTAGCGTTTTGAACCTTTAGCTAGTCCACGAAGAATTCTGCCGGATAGTTGTTCCCCCGCGTTGCACTCGTTCAAGACCGCAATGTTATGCGCCACGCGGCGAATCCAGGTAGCACGGTCAAATTCGGTCACATCATGCCCCAGAAGTTCTTTGAGTTTTTCTAGCGTGAATTTCTTGCGCAAGTAAGCCGTCGCAACGATTTCATCATGCTCGTGCGCGAGCGCGATCAGGAGATCGTCTCCGTCCGTTCCATCGGTGATGGCTCCTTCCGGTATCGCGATGCCGACAATTCCTTTATCTTCCTGATCCAAGAGGGCATGCGCGGGCCTATCCGTCCCTTCAAAATGGAATGCACCGGTTTTGGTTTGCGTATCTACTCCCACCCATTTGCCAAGATCCAAGAGTGCCTGGACCTTATCTTGAATATTAGCCCTGCGCTCGGGCGAAAGTTTTAGCCAGAGTTCTTGATGCTTGGAAAGCCAATCCGCCCAAAGATTTTCCCGCGCCCGTGCTATTGGCGTCTCAGTCAACGCAGCGTCAAGCGCCTCTCCCGGCATAGCCGAAGCAGCTTGGGAGTGGAGTTGATCAGAATATACCGGCCTTTCTACGGGTTGTTTCTCTTGCGATTCTGGATGCTGCTTGAGGCCAACGCTTATTTCTTTTATTTCGTCGCTAATTTCCGTGCTTTGTCCAAATGAAGCCGTTTCCAGCACAGAAAGGAATCTTGGGTCACGTAGTCTTTCAATAATTTGCAATACCCGTTTCAATTCGTAATAATTTCCTATATTTGTCAGCGTCGCCGAGAGTAACTCAACGGCATAAGCCGATTTCAACATGTCTTCTTCTGGCTTCGTCCAATTTAGTTGGACATCATCTTGCA
>CAZOWS010000088.1:0-15150 GCA_964583365.1 uncultured Actinomycetota bacterium | reverse complement strand
GGGGGATGGCGAAAAGCGGGCAACTACAGAAGAATCATGGTGAGGGTGAGAAGCCTACTCGCGGTTGTTTTGTCAAGCGCTCCCGTCCACTAGCGTATTTTGAATCTGTCTTTCTTTATTCACTTTTTCCCAAATTTTTTCCATGTCAGGCGCCGAGGGTGGAATGATTTGATTTTTGGGACTATCCTTCATGTGTTTTAAATCCTGTTGGGAAAATCCGGCGGCCAGAAGATAGCCGCAGTATTTCTCATCGCTCACCAATGCCCTCAAGGGCAGGCGGAACAAGCCATCCAGCAGGCTCACGATCTCGCTTAGGCGCACGCCCGGCAAAACGTGGAAAGCGCGAATTTTGCCTCTGCTTTCCCCCGAAAGGCTCAACCCCTCGTCCAAGGCCATCACGAAACGCGCCTGCTCCTGCGGGTCTTCCGGATCTTCGACGAAGGGGTTCCAAACATCCGGCGTAATTCTTCTTCTATCCATGACATGGACAAGTTCGCGTCTGAAACGCTCGATAACGTCATCCACATTCACGCTATTTTTGGATTTGTCCACGGCGTCCATCAGATGCCATGCGCCGTTGGGGTTTTCGGGGCCGTATATCCAATCCCGACTTTTGATATTTCCGCGCGCCAGCCGTTGCAGCGAAACAGCTCTATTCTCTCCACGCGGCGTAAGAATGATAGTGTGCATGCACGAACGCATGTCGGCTTGGAGCAGCCATGTGGTTTGGGGGTCGGCAAAATCTCTTTCGATTTGCTCGATCGTCACGGCCTTCACGCGAAGGCGCCTGTCGTTGAGACCCGCGCGTATAGACCAGGAAAGCCGGCCCTCCTCAAAGGACCCGTTGACGAAGGGATCCGCCTCTATCAACCGTTGCATCTGCGCGGACATTCCATTGGTTGCCGGCGAGCCATTCGCTTTGGGTTTGGCGCTCAAAACGGATGCAGTGATCGTAGGCATTTCAAAAATATTTCCGCGGCCGAGAATGCCGGCAGGGTCGAGCGCCTCCTTTACCTTGACCATCTCGGCTATGGCGTCTGGACCGAACATGATCTCTAATTGCGGGATCTTGATTTTTCCGGTGCCGTGTTCCGCGGTGATAGTCCCGCCCATTTCTGCAGCCTTGCGGGCAAAAACCACGAGAATTTCCTTGGCCTGCTTGTATTGAGCAGGATTTTGGGGAAGCATGTTGACATGCAGATGATTGTTGCCGATATGGCCCCAAACGACGTATTTCATAGCTGTCCTGGTTAACACGCTCTTGTAAAACGTCATCATCTCTTCTAGCTTATCGTCGGGCACTGCAATATCCGTTGCCACTTTGCTGATGCCCGCGTCCTCGTAGCGCTGCGAAACTTGCGTGATTTGGCGATTCACGTCTTCCGGAACACTATGGCGCAAATCACGCAACTTAACGCGCGCGGCATCGCCGAAGGCTTCTTGAATATCTTGCGCATCGTGTTGCATCATGATTTCGCGCCACCTTTCCACGACGGGATCGTCTTCCAAGGACGCTGCCTTTAGATCGGTAATTTCTTGTTCGAAATAAACCGCAGTTTTGGATTGCTGGCTGATGCCGGTATCCTTTTTACGGATGATGTCAACGGCGGCCCCGTCAAAATATTCCAAAAGGCTTGGGTCAATACCATCCTTGCCCTTGGCCGCGCGCATGGCCTTGACGAAGGCCATGGCCTTTTCTTCGCTCGGGAAATACACATTGCCCGTGTAGCGATGGGCGGGCTTGGGAATCAGCGCGACTTCCACCTGCGTGATGACCCCTAGCGTGCCTTCCGAACCGATGAACAGGTCTATCAAATCCATGTGAGGCTTGGCGTAATATCCCGCGGCATTTTTGAGCGCGGGCATCGTGTACTTGGGAATTTGCACGATGCGCGTGGAGCCGTCGGTCATCTTGATCGTAAAGCAGCCCTTGTTATCGGCAAAAACCTCGCCGCGCCGCAAATCCAAAACATCGCCGTTGGCCAGGACTACGCGCAACGCGCGCACCCAATCGCGCGTAGGACCGTATTTGAGCGTGCGCGCGCCGGAGGCGTTCGTGGCTACGTTGCCGCCGACCAGCGACGTGCGTTCCGTAGGATCGGGCGGATAATAGAGATTTTCATTTTCCACAAAGCTTTGAAGATCCATCAAGCGCACGCCGGGGGCAACCGCGGCGAAAGGCGTCCCGTCTTCGTCCGCGCCCAAGCGATAATGCACATCGGGTTGCGATGCCACGGGCAAATGAATGAACTCACGCATGGACAGCACTTCTTCGCCTTGCCCGGCCGGGACCGCCCCGCGAGACAATCCGGTGTTGGCCGACGCCACGGTCAGCGGTTTCTTTTGCGCAGTAAAGCGTTTGAGTATTTCCGCCAATTGAGTTTCTGTTCGCGGCGCGATCACCGCGGCCACTTTCATCACGGTTCCGCCGGACTCGTCCCTGCCGAATTCGGAAAGGTCACGCTCTTTGATTTGCACGGGCAAGTCCATTAAATAGCCAGGCAATTGATATTTTGCCGTATCGTCCACCCATACAAGGATAGGCGCGACATCTTTCGCGTCTTCGATGGGATACGTGGCAACGGCAGTGGAGCCGATGCGAAGCATTTTCCAGTATTCGGGATTGCGATTCTTTAGGGCGTAGAACACCGTCGTCCATCGAACTGCCGAAACAGCGCGCGTCAAAAATCCTTCAGCCGTCGTTTTAGCCGCCCCTTCCCCTTCCGAGGCCGTCTTGATTGCAATGTCCACCTTGCCCTGATCGAATTTGTGCATGCCCGCGCGGCGATCTATGTTCTCGTAATGCGGGCCTTCTACCGTCAGAACCCGGCCATCGAAGGGGCATGCGTCTTCGTACATTTGCAACAATTCCTCGCGGCCTAGCCGTCCCCAAAAATAAGCTAGGCTAAGCAACCATGGCTGCAGCACACGGCTTTCGAGGCTGAACGCCTGCCGGCGCGAAACTTTCTTGGAGAATCGCGCGATGAAACCGCTGTTTATCTCTTCGGCCGTCATGCGATCCTTGCGCAGCGCCAGCTTGTCGGTATCGCGGCTAAGGTTGGCGCCGATTTCTTCAAAGACTCCTTCCATCGCGTGATGATGTGTCTTGATAGGCGTGGGTCCAAGCAACAAGGGGCTCGTGAAAGCGGCCCGGAGGAATCTTCGCGTATTCGCCCAGAAGGCCGCGGCGGCAGATGTCTGGCCCAAGCCGGACTCCACCGTGGGAAGGAGATCCGCGTGGGCTTGATGTTGCGCCAACCATCTCTTCCATTCCAACAAAAGGTAGCGGCGATCGGAGGCGTCGTTTACGCCCAAGGCCATGGCAATGCGCGTAGCGATTTCTTCGGATTTCCATTTATCCGAGGGCATGGGCGGCGCGTAGTTGCGCGGCGGCGGATTCACGCCGAACAGATGCAAGGCCCGCCAGACGGCCGAAAATTTTGCCACCTTACCGCGCAGCCCATCGAGGGGCTTGTCCAAGAAAAACGAACTGTGGCCATGATCCTTGATCCATACGACCTGGGCTTCCCAGTCCGTGTTCAGAGGGTTGTAGCGCTCGCGCTCCTCAAAGCCGAGCAGACCCAATGTTTGCCGCATCGCGTCAAAATCATTGAGCTGCGGTGATCGCAGCAGGCGATCGAGCAACGATCTCTGCGTCTCCCCCGTAAAACGCAGCGTGCGATGATCCACAAAATATTTCCAGGCGCCGGGACCCAACAGGCCATCCACATTGTCCCGAAATTTCCGGCCCATGGAATTGTCTTGGAGCCACGGTTCATCGGGATATTCGATGTATAGCATTCTGGCCCTATCGCGTCCCACGAGTCCTATCAATACTTTGGCGAATCGCGCGTGGCCGAGCAAAAAGATAAACGGCGTTTGATGCCGCGTGATCCATCGCGCCACGCCGTAGCGCGGCTCGAAAAATGGGGGTTGAAAACCTTCGGGAATTTTCCCTTCGACAAATCCGTTGTACAACACCGTGTCGCCTACGCGCTGGACATAGGCCAGGCGGGACTCTTTGGGCCCGGCGTTCGGACGATACACGCGCATCAGGGCCGGCTCGGCCTTGCCGTCTGCCACGGTCGCTAAATCACCCACGCGCACGCCCACCTCCACCAGCGGGACTTCATCGGGCCGCAACGCAAAATCCAGATCCGGCATGACCCCGGTTAAAATATCCCGGAATTTTCCATCGGCCCATTCCTGGGCATGGTCTTCGACTAGCTCCAATTCCGGCCAATGCTGCTTATCCAAAAATTCCATGGCCTTGGACTTCACATCGGCCGGCACGTCTTCCAATATATGCACTTGCCCGGCCAATCCCGCCTGCACGGCCGAATACACCTCGCGCATGTCCAGCCATTCCGGATCCACTTGATCGCGCGCGCGCAGAGGTTCCACGGGGGCTACAATCTCATCGATGTTCACGGCCTGGCCGGCGGGAAAATCCATCAGAATCGTGTAAAACATCCCATGCGCGTGGCGCAGCGCCACCTTGCCGCTGGATGCGAATTCATTTTTGTCCGCGCTGAAACCCAGGCGCTTGAACGCCGTGAGGCGATCTTTCGAATACGGGATGCGCACATAGTCAATGGCCTTCTCGGAAAACTTCATGCCCAGCCCGCGCAGCGATTTGGCCAAGCCCGCCGTTTCGGGATTGCTCACGAGAGCCGGCGCCAGAAAGCCGTTGATCAGCGATTGCGCCAGGCGCAAATGTTCAAAGCTGTAATGCCAGCGCGGGATTTTGGCCTGGGGCAGGTATTGATCCAGGAATTGATTGATCTTGCGATAGGCCATTACCATTTCGGCATTCGACCAGTCCACGAATTCGCCGGTGGCCTGGGGCGGCGGCGGGATCAAGTGGTTTAAATCGTGCAAGAGCTGCCGATCCGCTCCTACCCTGGGCCGAAAGGGTTCGTTGCGATTCAATTTATCCAGAAACGCATTCACCGCATGGTCCAGGTCTGTGTTCTTGCGCAGCGCGGCATAGACGCGGAATGCGTTGGCCAACTCCCTCTTTTGGTCTTCGTGCATAGCCGGAATACACTCCTCGTTCACGGAAATCTCCCAGGGTCTTTCGATGCTACTGAAACCGTCCGCAATACGCGATAGAAAATCGTTAAACTCATGGGTGGTATTTTCCGTCCCATCATCGCTAAAGGAAGAGGAAGGCGCCAGCGTGTAGCAGACGGTGGGGTCGCCGAGCAAAAAACATATTGCGATCAGAAGCGAACTATTTCTCGTCAGGATTTTCATAACCACGCTTTTGAAAAATCGCTGTGACTACTCAGGCACCTGTTAGGCAACCCAGACCCTTCGCGGAGTTTACACTGAGCGACGCGAATGTGCTCAGGGTGACAGGGCTGGTGAGCAGTTGCAAATCGCTTTTCTAACTTATCCATAAGTGATTACCTTATTTGATATTATAACGAATAAATTATGTTTTGTCAAGGGGCGCGAGGTTATTTGCACCCTTGCATATACGTACGCTTTATGGTACGCTTTATAATAGATCATCCAAGGAGGTCAACGCCATGACAACATTTTCAGCAAGCCAAGCCAGGGCAAAGCTATATCATCTTCTGGACATAACAGCAGCTTCACATGCTCCGATTCAAATCACCGGTAAAAGGGCTAATGCCATACTGATTTCGGAAGAGGACTGGCATTCGATGCAAGAAACAATATATTTGTTATCCATCCCAGGAATGCGGGAATCTATTCGGAAAGGCCTAAAGATACCGCTCAAGGAATGCTCTAAGGACGCCGGGTGGTGAGCTGGCAAGTTATCTTTACCAAACAGGCGCAAAAGGATGCGAAGAAAGTTGCAGCGTCAGGGCTTCGACCGAAGGCAGAAATACTGATAGAGTTATTGCGGAAGAACCCCTGGGAATCATCTCCGCCCTATGAAAAGCTTCGTGGCGATCTGGTAGGCGCCTTCTCCCGCCGCATCAACATACAGCATCGCCTTGTGTATCAGGTCCTAACAAAATCCAAGACGGTCAAAGTGATACGCATGTGGGCGCATTACGAATAAGGACGGCGTTCTCTCAATTGGACTACCTACGGAAAGAAAATCCCATTTGCGGAATTGCTGGAACGATGTAACGTAGTTGCGATTGAGAGGGAGATAAACTATGACAAGATTTACAGTGATTCTTGAACTCGCGGAAGAGGGTGGATTCGTCATTTCCTGTCCCGCTCTGCCTGGCTGCTACTCCCAGGGTGAGACAAAAAAAGACGCTTTAAAAAACATCCGGGATGCCATCGCCTTGTATCTGCAGACGCTAAACGACAGAGCCAAAACCCGCCCCAAACATGGTCAAGTCCTCAAGGTCGCTGTGTAATTGTAATGCAGCGGCTCCCTTCGCTACGCCCACTGCAAGTCATCCGCGCACTGGAGCGAGCGGGATGGAATAAGGCGCGTCAAAGATATCAAACGGGGAACACTGCATGGCCTCTTGAAAACGGCCGGGATTTCCAACGATACTTTTTTGCGACTGCTTTAGGGTAAGCGCGCGCTTGCTACTCGTTTAATCCCCAGACATCCATCCTTTCGATCGCTCCACCGCACGTCGCCAGTCCTTCATGAGCAACGTGGCTTGTGCACACGTCATGCGGGGCGTGAAAGTGTGGGAATGTTTTTGCATCCTGCCAAGTTTTTTGCGATCCCATAGACCAGCCTGTAAACCTGCCAGCATAGCTGCTCCCAAAGCTGTAGATTCACTGTGACGTGATCGGGTTATCGGAAAGCCTAAAATATCCGCCTGAAATTGCATGAGAAAATCGTTTTGGGAGCCGCCGCCGTCGGCCAACAAGATTTTGGGGCGCACGCGCAGCTCCTTATGCATTTGCTCCACCAATTCTGCGGATTGATAGGCCATGGATTCCAGCGCTGCGCGAGCCAAATGTGCGCGCGTGGTGCCTCGCGTGATGCCGATCAGAAGACCTCGGGCAGTCGGGTCCCAATACGGGGCTCCGAGACCGACAAAGGCTGGGACAAAATATACGCCTTCGTTGGAGGCGAGTTGCCTGGCGGCGGACTCGGTGTCCTGCTCTCTACGAATTATCTTGATGCCGTCTCGAAGCCATTGCACGGCGGCTCCTCCGATGAAGACGCTTCCTTCCAACGCGTACTCTGTCCGATTACCCAATTTCCAAGCCACCGTGCTCACGACATTCTTTGCCACATGGGGTTTGTGGCCTGTGTGGGCCATGATAAACATTCCCGTTCCGTACGTGTTTTTGAATTGCCCGGGGGACCAGCAACCTTGCGCGAACATCGAGGATTGCTGATCTCCGATGACTGCGCGAATGGGAATGCGCGTGCCGGTGAGGTCTTCGTTGGTACATCCGAAGTCATCGGTGCTACGGCGAACTTCGGGCAGCATGATCGCGGGGATATCGAACAGCCGCAACAATTCTTCATCCCAGCCTTGATCATGGAGATTCCAGAGCATCGTGCGCGAGGCATTGCTCGGGTCCGTCGCATGCACGCGACCGCCGGTAAGATTCCACAGAACCCAGGTGTCCACGGTCCCTGCGAGGAGCTTGCCTTCGCTAGCCGCCCTCCTCGCTCCGGGGACATGCTTCAAAATCCACTGCAGTTTTGTCGCGGAAAAATAGGGGTCCAGGAACAATCCCGTTTTCTGCTTGATCCAGGAATCCAATCCCTTGGCCCGTAGGCGGGCGCAGACGTCCGATGTGCGTCGGCATTGCCACACTATCGCGTTGTGAATCGGCCGGCCCGATATTCGATCCCAAACGACGATGGTCTCTCGCTGATTGGTTATGCCTAAAGCGGCGATGGGGCTTCCCTGCGCGGCCTTAGCAGCAGTGCGAATAACTCTGCGCGCGACAGAGAGAATCTGCATCGGGTCATGCTCCACCCACCTGGGCTTTGGAAAATATTGATGGAATTCGCGATACGCGCGCGCAACGGGCTGGCAAGCTTTGTCGTAGAGAATCGCGCGAATGCCGGTGGTACCCAAATCCAGGCCCAACACCAAATTATTTTGCGAGGTGCCTGTCATCCTGAGCGACGCGAAGGATCTTGATTGCCGGTGTAGATCCTTCGCGTCGCTCAGGATGACAGGAAAATCAAGTGATGGACCCTTTAGCATAAGTCTCTAGAACAGCTTGACTATTTCGCGCTTCAATATTTTTCCGGTGGGGTTGCGCGGGAACTCTTGCACGAAGAGGATTCTTTTTGGCAATTTGTAGTCGGCCAATTTTTCTTGGCAGAATTTGATCAACTCGCGCGACGTGATATTTTGTCCACTTTTAAGAATAACTGCTGCCATGGGTGTCTCGCCGCGATGCGGGTCTTCCTTCCCCACCACTGCCGCCTGCGCAACCGCCGGATGGCTCACAAGCACATCCTCCACCTCTTTGGGATAAACGTTCATGCCGCGCACGATAATCATGTCTTTTTTTCTGTCCACAATTTTTAGAAAGCCGTCCTCGTCCAGACAGCCCATGTCTCCAGTCAGGAGCCAACCTTCCCGAATGGTCAGCGCTGTCTCGGTCGGATTGTTCAAATAACCCTTCATGACATTGGGGCCCTTGACCGCAATTTCTCCGACTTGACCCGTTGGCAATTGTTGTTGCGTCTCGTCCAGGATGCGCACGGTGACTCCTGGAATCGGACGGCCCACGCTTCCGGCTTTGCGACCCCCATGCATTGGGTTTATCGTGACCACTGGCGAGGCCTCGGACAATCCGTAGCCCTCCAACAGCGGTATGCCCACGTTTTTCTCGAAGGCCTCCAGCGTGGCCATCGGCAGCGCGGCAGCGCCGGATATACAAAGACGCAGCCGGATGAAGGGTCGTAGCCAACGCGGAATTTTCGTCGTGGATAGCACTTGAAATATCTGCGGAACAGCCGCGAACAACGTCGCGCCTCTCAAAATCATGTTGCGCAGCACGCGGCTGAATGGCTGCACCGAGGCGACAATAATCACTGCCGCCCCCGCGAACAAAGGCATCATGATGCATACGGTGAACGTGAACGAGTGGAACATCGGCAAGACAAGCAGGAATCTGTCCGAGGGATTCACGTTGATACATTTGACCGAGGCTTCGACATTGCTGGCGATGTTGTTATGCGTGAGCACCGCCCCCTTCGGTTTGCCCGTCGTACCCGACGTGTAAATGATCACTGCGTCCTGTCCGGGCTGCACCGTACCAGAGAGATTATCGGAAGAGGAGTTGCGCAAGGCGCTCTCAACAGCGGGATCTTCCGCAATCAGATGCGCGGAGGTGACACTGGCGACCAAATCGGCGTTCGTGATAACCAGGCGCACGCGCGCGTCGTCGAGAATGTATTGAATTTCCTGCGCTTTTAGAAAGTTGTTGATCGGAACGATCACGGCGCCGAGCTTGAGAATGCCGAATGCCGCCATGACATATTCGGGACAATTCTTGAGCAACAGCGCGACCCTGTCCCCAGTCCCAATTTGATAGCAATCTCGAAGATATTGCGCCCAGCGATTGCTCGCCTTATCCAGCGCGCGATAGGAATAGGACTTCCAGCCATAGAATAACGCCGTACGCCGTGGGTAGCGCTGGGTCGAAACTTCCAGGACGGATAGTAGAGTGTGGCGGTCTACTTCTGCGCCCATTCGGAGACCACGGTCCACATCGGAGATTTTTTCTGCGCGACTACCTTGTCACTCAGCAGCAGAGAGGCACGCCAATGTATGACCTTGCCCCTCCTTTTGAAATCCTCGCCGAGATTCTTAAACAGAAAATCGTAGCTGCCACCTTTCAGATTCGTGAGTGTGTTTTGATCGGAGCCGTCGTCGGTGTGCGAGGCGAACTTGTATTCGAAGCGCACTTTGAGTGGGACCTGCATCGTGCCGCCCGATAGAGGCTTAACTTTGTAGATGATTTGAAAATCTTCTCCAAAATATTTGGGGTCCAAATCACGGCGTTCGTTGGCGAATGGCCATTTATCCAAATCATCCGACCCGATAAATTCCTTAAGTTTTTCCCTCAAAATCTGTTTTTTTACGTAGCGGCCCACTTTCACTATTTCAAAACTAAAATCCTTAGATACTTTCTCCATGTCCACGGCAGAAGGTATCTCCTCAACGTAATCACGCAAGAGAACGGCCATCTCCTTCGTGGACTTCCAGAGGTCAGTAATGTCCTTGGCTACCGGCGAATAAACCATGGCCTCGTCCAGGTGTTTTGCGTTTTGATGCCATTGATCCAATACGCCGACGACCTCGGACTCGTTTTTCCAATACTCTTTGCAAAGAGTATTCAGCTTCAGCGTTTTTTCCTGAAGGTCGCGTGCTCGCCAGGCAACTTCTTCCATGCCTTCCTGTTCTTTGGTCGCGCCGGGTGCAAAGGCTGCCGAGCAAGCGTCATTGAGGCGGGCCGTATTCCCCGTCAATTTATCCAACGTCTCCCGGAATTCTTTTTCGTGTTGCGGATTCAACGCGTAGGACGGAACAGACAAGGCCCAGCATACGGCGATAAAGATAATAATTTTCTTAAACGGTGATTTCATGGGTTGTGACATTGTATCAAAACCTCACATGCTCAGGAACTGTTTGCCGCAATTCGGACATTTATCGATAAAGTTCGATGACGTGGCTCCGGTCCTTGGAATCCTTGCTCCGCAACCGCTACAGACATAATGCACTGGCGCTTTTTGAGCGGCATGCGCGTTCGTCGTAGCCATCTCGCCCGATGGCGTGGTAGCACAACCCGCCAGCGCAAGAGCAGACAACAAGCAGGGAATGATTTTCTTCATTGTCATCGGAGCATCAAATCATTAAACTTTGCGCTTATGGTATCTCAGAGCGGAAACACACGCCATATTTTTTCGGCGCTGATGCTATTTCCCCTCGCAGCAGCAAAGCAGGAGATGACTCCTCTGCGCGCGATCGTGATTGGCGGCGTTGCGCTGCTGTGGTTATTTTGTTTTAGCGCGCTATTCTCCAAGGACAAGCGCAAGTCTCGGCTGCAATATTTACAGAAGCGCAAACTTATGGCAGGCTTTGTGGAAAGACGAGGGAGCCAGCGCATCAGCTATCCGATGTTTGTTCTCTACCGGGTCATGAACGATACCAGGAAGGATGGCGATGCAATGCTGATGGCGAACGCAAGGGATTTAAGCGAGACCGGCATCTTGCTGGAACTTAAACAGGATGTTCCTGAGAACGCGCGATTGGAATTAAAGCTCGCTTTGGGGGCCAAGGCGGGTTCTCTGATTCTTCGCGGAACGGTACAGCGCAAGGAATGGCTGCCAACCATAGGAATTTTTGCGGTGGGACTTTTGCTGGAGCAAGGTTCCGGCCAAGACTCGAACAAGCTCGCCCAATTCATCGAGCAGGAGTTAAAAAAGGAAGAGGCTGCATGAAAAACATCTTCACTATTACGACCCTAAGCATAGTACTGATGGCTGTCCGAGCTTGGGCCGACCCTGCGCCCGATGCGTCTTGGCTGATGCAATTAAAAGATCCCACCAAGCGACTGGAAACCGAGTGGAATATTCGTATGGAAAAAGATCCCGCCAAGATTCCCGGGCTTGTGTCCTTGCTCCAATCCCAGGATTCTTGCTTGAAAATTATGTCTCTTCAAATTCTCTCCGAAGCGGGCGATCCCACTCTCTGGAAAACGGTTGTTCCTCTGCTCAAAGATACGGACCCTGCAGTGCGCGAGTCCGCGGCGAGGGCTTTAGCATCCTTGGGTGATCGAGGAGCGCTCCCTTATTTGATGGAAACAATTCATGAGGGAATGAACTTGGGGAACGCCACCGTGTATTGGGTTTTGCCCAGCGACGTGACCGATAATTTTCGCTACGCTTGCGTGGAAAGCATCAATCGCTTGGCCAAGCAAAATTTTAAATACACGCGCGCCGTGAATAATTTTGGCCGCATATACTGGATGTCAAAAATAGACAAGTGGTGGAATCAAGAGCAGGCCTTCTTTACTCCCGCGTTCCAGACGCAACAAAAGAGTTGGCGAGATCTCAAGACAGGCATGGAAACATTGCAGACGATGCTTGCAAAACAGGTGGAGCAGGACTCTCCTGCCGCGCAGGAGTTGCAAGGATATTGGAAAGACGTAAAAGAACATGTCGAGGCTATCGGCAAAACCGTAGAATCGGCCAATCCCAGTGCAGAGGAAATGCGGGAGCATTCCGAAGCGCTTCGTAAAATGCTGCTACCCATAGACGAAGTATTTGTCTACGCCCAAGATTTGGCCGAGGCGCAGGACAAGTGGAATATTTGGAAGGCCGAACTGACAACCGCACTGGAAACACTCTCCACTTTTATTTAAACCCCGTACAAGCAAGTCCTATTTCGCCCGTTTCTTTTAGCTTCGTAGAGGGCTTTGTCGGCTTTTTTTAGCATGTCGTGAATATCGGTCACTTCTGTTTGCGGGTAAGTGACCAACCCGATGCTTGCCTGAATCGTTACATTTTTATCTCCCACCAACAGAGCGGTGGACTCCAGTTTTTTTCGAAAACGCTCCATGCTTTCCATCGCGGTGGCCGCGTCGTTGCCGTGCAGTATCACGCAAAATTCTTCCCCTCCGTAGCGAAACAGCAAGTCCACTTTGCGAAAGCTATCGCGCAGAATGTTAGAAAAATGTTCGAGTGCTCTGTTCCCCTCTTCATGGCCGTAGACATCGTTGAATTTTTTAAAAAAATCTAGGTCCAGGAGAGCGAGGCTTAAGTTTTGTTGATAGCGGCGCGCGCGGTCGAGCTCATTCACAAGCCGCACGAGCAGGTATTTGTGCACGTAGAGTCCCGTGAGGCCGTCGGTGATCGCGTCCTGCTTGAGCGCGAGATTTTCAATGAACAGGCTCAAGCTGCGATAAATCTGCAAAACAATAAAGATCGCGGGCATCAACACGGGCACGCTGAAAAAATCACCGACTAAATAATGCCGGAAGAGAAAAAAAGAATAGAATCCATACACGCCCAGGGCAAGCAAGCAAGCAAGCGCTCCCTTCCCCGCATCCAGCTTCAGTGAAATAGCGAAGGTAAGGAGCGTGAAGAATAGCAGCACCAATCCATTTTGCATCGGCGGGATTTCACGCAAAAACCGGTTGCTTAAAACCGTGAGCAGGACGTTGGCGCTGATAGTCGAGCCTGGCATAGTCCCGAGGGGCGTTGGATGCATGTCATGAATGATTTCATTGGCCTGGCCGATCAGCACGATTTTACCTTCTATGTCACGCGTGTCGAATTGGCCTTTCAAGACGCGCCAAATCGGAATCACCGTGAAGTCTTCGTGCCGGGCGATGTAATTGATAAGGAACGATTCGTCTTTGCGCATCGGCACATGAAGTTCGACCGCGGGCTTCCCGTCCGACGAATGCGGCCGCGAAAAAATTGTTTCCCCGTCGTTGATGCGGATGTTTTTTGCGTCTATGTCGAGAAAACGTCCGATGGTTTTAGTTTCAAACGTATAATCCAGTATCGACCTACTGTCTAGCTCTCGCATCCAAAGCCTCGCGCTACGAATGAGGCTGTCGGGGTCGCGCGGCTTGTTGATTAGGCCGATACCCGTGGCAGCGTGCGAGAACAGAGAGTAAGGCTTCACGTAGGCTCCGTTGCCCGCGCGATAGGAGGCCAGCACCACGTTGCCTGATTTGCGCAACGCGGCTGCAAACATTTCGTCGCTTTTGACGTTCACGCTTTTACCCAAAAAGACAATGTCGAAGGCCAGCACTTTGGGCCTGGCCGTCAACAACTGTTCGACGACGTAGGCGTAATGCTCGCGCTCCCACGGCCATTTTTGGTTCACGAACGAAAGCGATTCGTCGTCTATGGTCACGAGGGTTATGTCTTTCATGGCTTTGGGCAAAGGATTTACAGCATGGGCGAGGCGAAAAAAATAGTCCTGCGTTTTTAAACGCGGCACGGCAAAATATCCGCGCGGCACGAGAACGAAGCCGTAGAGCAAGATGCTCAGTAGTATCGTGCCATAAACCAAGATATTGGCTCGCTGATACGACTTGGCAAGCATGGCTAGAGGGCCGAACCAATGACTTCGTCTGTGGCACTGCGTAAATCGAAGAAAATCAATCCCGGCTGAGTGAGCTTTAAAGGAAGACGGTCTTTGCCAAGTTTATGCTTTAAGGCAAGAGTGAAGCCTGTCGCGTCTGTAACTTGCACGGAAAATCGCCCTATGGAATATGTCTCATGAAAGACAGTATCAGGATAATCATCTTTCCCGGATGTATCCAATCCCCGCGCAAAACCATGGACTATATCTCCCCTGTTCGGACGAAAAGCTGTGTAGTAGTCCTTGGGAAAAAAGTGGTAAAAAAATCGCGTACCATCAATATTCACGGGCACGTACAGATCTTCCTCCGAAAACCGCAACAAAGGTCCTATATCTGGAATTTTTTTCAGAAAATCAGCATCGTCTTGAACGGCTTGGAGAAGCGCAGGATCGATAACGCCCGGATATCTCTGTGCTAGCTTTGCCTGCCAGCGATCTATTTCTCCATGGCGATGCCCATCGGAGATGGCCGCTGCGATGGCCAGTAATTGCGTCACGTATCGGAATTGAAAATTTTCTTTACTTAGCAGGAATTTTCTTATGGAATCCATAAAAAATGTATTCACGGCCAAAGCGATTTTGCTCCCCTCCTTCTCCTGCATGCGCAACAGTCCAATGGACCCCGACAGCACATCCGTCTGCTCCGATTTTCTCACCACGTCCAAATACGGCGTTTCCTTGCGCAGCATCAGGGCCATGTACATGTCTTGCGAAGAGTTGTCGCCCACCTTCGGTGTAACAACCACGTAGGAGGTACCGCGACCTTTGAGATATTGCAGAATTCCGTCGCCGTGAAATCCCCCTGCCAGCAATATGGCTGATTTCTTGCCCTTGCGAGCCATCTCTGCGGTGAGATTCGAGGCGAGCACGCCATCCCGCTTTACTGCCAATGTATAGAATGCGGCCGACCTATCCATCCCCTGCTGCATCACATCCGCGCGACCCGTCGCGAGCGCAAAAGGTATATCGGCCATGCGGCAAAGCCTCTCGACATTAGAAAAAAGTAATCGCCCATCCCAGACGGATTGGTGGCGCAAATACTCATCGTAGTCCTCGCGCGTTGCCTGCAATCGCAGAAACCTATTGCATCGTGTCAACGTCGCTACCATTTGAT
>CAZOWS010000087.1:0-10125 GCA_964583365.1 uncultured Actinomycetota bacterium | reverse complement strand
GCCAAAAAGATGTCCAGTCCGGCCAAAAGGCTGTTTGGTGGCGAATAGTGCATCAGGGATCCCAGATACAATATAACGTAGAACAAAAGATCAAACGGGTGTCGCAGCACCTGCCAAGGCGCGGGCAAATGCGAAGGCTGGTGATAACCGATCAGGTATGCGCCCACCGTGGCTAACAGAATCATCATCCACGTCAGAAACGCAATTTTTCTGGTTTGGCGGCTTGAAAAGGAGGTCAACCCCAGGATAAAAAATCCGACCGGCCAATAGGCGAATCCGGTGGAAAAGGAATACGTGGAAACCATTCCCAATAGGGCTCCGGCCCAGAAACGCCACCAGCGGAACTCGCCCGAGGACAGGATATAAATGCCGGCAACAGCACAAAAAACACTCAAATAAATCACGACATTAACATCCATCAGCCAGTTTTCCCATTGCCGCAGGGAAAAGGCCGCGGCGGAGAGAACCGGCAGCAGCCAGACGAATCCATAATCCATGAAGGCCTTCTGCGCGCGGACCATGATTTTGCAGACGAAAAATAAAATCCCGACCGCAACGATGACGTTGAGGTATAGCTCGGCGAGAATGTTCCAGGATGTCCATCGCGCCAGGGATACAAGAAGAAGCTTGGGAAAAACGATGCGATGCTCGTTTTGCTGAACCCAGAAGTCTTGAAAAGTTGCCTGTCCCAAGAAAGATTTTTCGATAAGCGGAACGAGTTCCCACTCGTCCATAAACGGCATGTCCACGCCGTATAGGGCTATCATCCCCAGCAAAAAGCATAACGGAATGGTTGCTGCGACGAACAATAAAAGATTTCTAATGGGCGTTTTCAATGACACAGATGACTCATCATGACGCTGTCCCCTTACTTCTATAGATCCTGTATTCCGGATTTTGCGTGAAGCCGATTACAGGCTCGAAGTGATCGCGAATATACCGGTCCGTAATCGGGTGTGTGTTGCCAAAACGCAATTCATCCCGCCCGTCGAGAGCATGGTCATACACTATGGCAAAGCCAGGGTTGGCAGCCTTGATCCGTTCGATTTCAAGTTCTTCAAAGGCTTTGCCACGGGGTGAAATCGCGTAGATCTCCCACATCGGAGCTTTACGCTTCAGCGCCGCATACGCGCCCGGCCAAAACGGCGTTGCGATAAAACTGCGGGTGTCGGGAGCAAACTGTTTGGCTAGTTTTTTCAGCATCACCAAATCAGCGGCCGTGCCTGGTTCGACCATGAGCGCGTTTCCGGTCACCTCCATTTCAACCCATTGCTTGCTCGCATAACATTTCCACCCCGGATGCATGGGGATCATGACCAACAGACTTGCTCCACAAAGCAGCGCAGCAAAGGACCATTTGATCTTGGAAGGCTTGTTTGCTAACAGGACGAGACCGCCTAAGAGAAAAGGAAAAATACCTAGGGCCAGATGTTCGATATCCGCGCGCGAATAGGAGTAATGCGCGTAAGGAAGTGCCAAAAATACAGAAGCCACCAGCACAGGAGAAACAGATTTTTTTTGCAGCCGTTGCCGTATCACCCAAACAATTCCGAGCAACCCAAAAACAACCATGGCCATGAAGAAAAGCCCCACCAGCACGCTACGCGCCATCCCGATAGTCATGGGACCTTGCCCAAACATCACACGCCAAGGCCAGGGCACAGGCAGTGGAATATTGGTGCCTTTGAGCACCTTCCATAAAAATGCAATGCTTTCCCAGTAGGCCGGCGCAAAACCGGGAACCGCGGCGATGCCTAGCAGCATGGGAAAATATCCGACAACCACGCCCGTCGTGAAAATCCCAAAAGATGGGACTAGGCCAAACCCAGAACCATTTTCTCGCCCGAGCGCCATATACACCATCACGCCCAAACTACCTAGCAAACCATACACGCCGTGATTTCGGCCAAAAACTGCAGCAAAGCCCACAATCAGGCCCGTCAGAAAATACCGGCGGCCGGTTGGCCGCTCGATCAGAAACGAGAGAGCGCCAATCAGAGCAAGCGACAATGAAATATCGAAAATTTTGTACCGAGGAAACATCCAGACCGCAAGCGTTATCACCGCAAGCATCGTGAATAGGCGATTCGGTTTTTCGTAGCTGCGGACCAAAAGCAGCAGTCCGATAACTAGACCCATAGCTTGAAAGATAGCTACAGCGCTCCTTAGAGCCATGATGCCGTTATCACCCATGAGGCGCATGAGAGCGGCCGACCAGTAATAACGGCCGGGGTCGTAAGCCATGAAATCGCGCAGTGGCATCTCGCCCGCCATCACCCGCTGCGCTCCGTACCACAGATAACCCTCGTCGGCGAGATTGAGACCTTTGTTGCCTTGCCAGAGGAATAGTACCAGGACGGTTCCCGAAGCCAGCAGTAGCAGACGAAGGATTTTCACGGGATTGCCATAAAGTTAGGTCTGATTTTATCACAAGTTCACTCCATGTTCGCCCGCTACGCCCAACGATTGATAAAATGTCATTTTGCACCTACAATCAGCGCCACCATGAAGCGCGTCTTGGATTATATTGTCTACGCCCTCAGCGCCGGCATTATGCGGCTGCTCGCCCTGTTGCCTCGCCGCTGCGGATTGGCCTTGGCCACAGGGCTGGCCAAAGGTTTTTACTGGCTTTCCCCCTGGCATCGCAACATTGTGTTCGCCAATTTACTGGTGGCCATGCCCACGATCAGCCAGGCCAAAGCCAAGCATATCGCGATGGAAACCTTCGGCAATATCGCGCGTGTCGGCGTGGAGTTGAGCCGTCTGCCCCTTCTAATAAATAAATCGCCCACAGACTTCGCCGAGATCTTTTCAATGTCCGAGGAAGTCATCGGAACAATTCGCAGGTTGCATGCGCGTGGTAAGGGATTGCTGTATTTGACCGGCCATTTCGGCGTGTGGGAACTTTTACCAAACGTGTACGCTACGTATGTCAAAGACATACCGCTTTCCGTCGTCGTCCGCCCGCTGGACAATCCCTGGCTGGACAAACTCGTCGAACGATACCGTTCCTGTCTCGGAAACCAGATGATCCCCAAGAAAAACTCGCTGCGACAAATCATGGAGGCCTTGGCCGCCGGTGGCGCCGTGGGGATTTTGCTGGACCAAAACGTATGTCGACAGGAAGGCGTGTTCGTGGACTTCTTTGGAAAAATGGCGTGTACTAATTTTGGGTTAGCCGCGCTGGCCTTGCGCACGGAAAGCCCGGTGCTGCCGATCGGCCTTTTTTACGATGAAGCTGCAAGGGTGCATCGCATCGAGATGGAGCCCGAGATCATGCTCACGCGCACAGGCAACAAGGCCGAGGACCTTCGTGCCAACACCGCCACATTCACGAAAGCCCTCGAAACCATGATTCGCAAACACCCGGACCAATGGCTATGGGTACACCGCCGGTGGAAAACCCGTCCCACGGACAACGACGCGAAAGTGTATTAAGATATTTTGAAACTGCTCACCAGCCCTGTCACCCTGAGCGCAGCGAAGGGTCTACATAGCCTAACAAGATCCTTCGCTTCGCTCAGGATGACAGGTACCTGAGCAGTTACGATATTTTAAGGATTACAAACGCGCGCGATGCAGTCTTTGAAATCGGCGGCACCACTGCGAATGCCGATCTCTACGCGCAGAAAAAACACGGGGACATTTTTCTTTTCCAACGGCGGGAATCGCACGGCATCCTTCTCGGTCGTTAGGATGGCTTCGATTTTATTGCGCGCACCTTCCTTGATCGCCTCGTTCAAGTCGCGCTCGGTAAAACGATGATGGTCTGGAAAACGCCGCGTCAGAACCAGCTCGGCGCCCAAATCCTTGAGAGCTTTCTCGAATCCCTGGGGACTCGCAATCGCCGTAACCGCGGCTACGCGCTTGCCTCGCAGGAATTCCAAGGGCTTGATAGATCCCGTCGCCACCTCCACCAAATGCTTGGGCTCGTGCTGGCATTCAATGATCGGAGCCTTGGGATTTAGCGCGCGTATGCGTTCCACGATCGGAGTCGTGAGCGCGCCATCGGTTTTCGTCAGAAAAATCATATCCGCCCGCCCGATATTTTTTATGGGTTCTCGGAGTAAACCACGCGGCAATATGCGCTCATTGCCGAAGGGATTCGTGGAATCCACAAGCACAATATCCACGCGCCGTCCCAACGGCATGTATTGAAACCCGTCGTCCAAAATCAGCGTGTCCGCGCCCATTTTTTCAATCGCGTAGGATCCGGATTTGACGCGGTTTTTATCCACGAGCACGGCAACTCCCTTGAGATTTTTTGCCAGCATGAATGGCTCGTCCCCCGCCTCGGCGCTTCCCATCCAGACCGAATGGCCGTCCGAGACTATGCCGGGCTGATATTGAAATATTGCGTCCCACCATCGCCGCAGACAAAATTGTTTTTCTCTCTTGTAGCCGCGCGAAAGTATGGCCACGCGCCGCCCCCCCTGGGCAAGCGAGCGGGCCAACATCTCCACCACGGGTGTCTTACCTGTTCCTCCGACCGTAAGATTGCCCACGCTCAAAATCACACAGCCCAATGTCTTGCGCCGCAACACACCCACACGATATAGCAATACGCGCGATTGCACGAGCACGCCATAGACCACGGCCAACCCACCCAGGATTTTGGCAAGCACAAGAGCCTTGCGATCCGTCTTGCGACCGTCTATCACGTCCAGAAAATATTGTTGCGTTTTCGGGTTCAACTTCTGTTCTCTCGGGGCTTCGTATCCCGAATAATGGCCAAGACCTCCGCAGCGGTCGCAGCCTCCAAAAGCGATGTCCGCACATCCACGCGTTTGATGAGCCGAGAAATATCTGCCAGCACGCGCAAATAATCCTCCGAGGCCTTCGCGGGGCCAACCACGAGAAAAATGAATTGCGTGGGCTTGCCGTCCATTGCACCCCAGTCAATGCCTTCCTTATGACGCCCTAGGGCAAGAAAAATCTGTCCGACACTATCCGTGCGAGCGTGCGGAATCGCTACACCGTAGCCGATGCCCGTGGATTTTTCTTCCTCGCGCTCAAACACGGTAACAAGAATCCTCTCGCGATGCTCGAGTCCGCGCGCTTTGCATAGAAGTTCCACGAGTTTGAGAAGTGCGGAATTCTTCGAATCGACGCCCAAATCCAGGCAAATCACCTCATCGCTGAGATATTTTTCAAGTTCCATAAATTATTTTACGAAGACTTTCTTGCAGCCAGGCGAGTGCCATCATCTCTGTAGGATATCGCGGAATTGGCCTTTGCAGCTTGTGCAAAACACTCTTTGGAAAAAGGTATCGCGCCCATGCGTTCATAGCGCTTGCCCAAATCAGCGAGAATCACAGCCAGAGCAGGATCCCTGACCGCATGAATTTGCGCAAGAAACACGCGATCGAACACGACGGCATTTTCCTCTCGGCCAATTTTCAAATATCCCTCCGCGATTTCCCGCGCATGATCGGCTATCTGCGCGGGCGTATTTGTCCCGCGGCGAAGCGCGAGCGCGTCGTTCCATACACGCACGGACAAATTAAATCGCCTTTTGCTTTGAGCGTAGCTAGCAAAATCCTCCAAGAGCGTAACACCTTGGGGTGTGATCTGGGCTAATTCCCGGAACACCGCGTATGCGCCATCCTGAAAATCCCGCAAGTCGGCCGCGGTGATATAGTCCAGATAGGGACGAAGGACGGCCATGCGATCACCCTCACTGCATTCTTTGAGGCATTGAATCATGCGCCCAAAATACCTGCGCATGGCCACGACGGAGGCCTCGCGCTGGGCCATGAGGGCCCGCAACCATTGAACATGCAGCTCGGTCATCGGCGGAATTTTTTCCCTCGCCGTATCCAGCGATGTCATGGCCTTGGCGTAGACTGTGGCGCTTTGCTCCAGGAATTTCTTGAACGCGCGGAGATCACCGTTCGCGCAGAGATTTTCCATTTTTTGAATATTTTTTTGCGCGTCCCGCAGCATACCAGGGGCGCCTTGTGGAACGCTGGGGAGATCCCATTTTTCAGGACTTTCGCGGGATGGTCCCGCGCGCAAACCGCATGCAGCGAGCCCTTTGCGCAGCGACGTGTTTTTCTGCAGTGTTTTCCAAACAAAACCGTCGCGCAAGTTATCCATCGACAAGAGCAGCAACCCACAGTCCAGTCCAAAATCAACATTGGAAAACCAATTGCGCTGGAGATTGTAAGAGTTGCGAAGACCGTAGGGGCCCAACAGGAAAGGATACGATGCGAGTTGGTATTTTATATCCAGCAGCGATTCAAACGGCAGGAATGTCAGCGCGGAAGCGCATGCAATAGGAGACAGAGTCCCATCTTCTTGGAATTGCCCTGCGCCATTGGGCGGAGTTCCAAAGTGACCGGTGTAACCTTCCGGTCGGTAAAAACAACTGATCCCCCAGCGATGCGGACCGTAGGCAGAAACCCTGTCGCCGTTGTACCAGCAAAAATCCCTGCTCGCACGCATGGCGTCCCGAGAATTCTCCCACCAATTGCATCCTTGTTTGTCGCTCCAGCCTTGAAGATTCAACCACGCGGCCAGGTATTGATACGTGAACAATGTCCCTGTCCACGAATAGACGAAATCTCTGCCATCCCCGAAACGGCCTTTTTCCCTGCGAAAATGATAAAAGGAATTCTGCGGAACGGCCCAATTGCGCGAGCCTGCGGCCAGAATGTGAATGAGAATCGCTTCGTCGGTATAATAATCCCAGTGGGCCGAAAAATATCCCTTTTCTGGCGTCCAGCCCAACCGGAACGCCCTCGCGTCGGGATCGTAGAATTTGTTCCATTGCGTGTTGTCGACCAATTGGCGCACCGTTGCTTCGATTTCACCGCCAAAATATTCCCCGGCCAAAAGCGCCCCGTAGAGAAAGAGAGCCGTATCCACGATGGAGATTTCGCTAGTGCCCGCCCGCGTGGCACTCGATACGTTCAGAAAATGATAGAACATTCCATCTTTGGAAAGATTTGCGTGCTGGGGGTCTTGCTGCAACGTCCGATACGTGGCAAGTGTCTTTTGCGCGCGTTGGCGCGCTTCCTCGTCCGTCATCCAACCATTGTGGGCGCCTATAGCCAACGCAGCCAGTCCGAAACCCGCCACGGCCGTACTCGCATTGCCTCCCGCCGAATCCGGAAACAATCCCGTCTTCGTATGTTGATTGTCCTTAAAATACAGGAATGCCCGCCTTGCTAGATCTTGCAGCAACGCTTCATCCGGGTAAGCCCTCACGGATAGCCCCACGGTGTTGATGCTGCGCACCATCTGCCCTCGAATGCCCAAAGAAAAAGACCGTAACAGCGCTTCGGAGGACGGCGGCAACAGAGGTATCTTCCATGGGACGGTGGCAATTTCTTTGGTCGTATCATAATCCACGCCTAGCAGAGACCAATTCTTCCCCTCGTCCCAACTGACTTCAAACCCCACCCCCTCCAAAATCTCGCAGGGAATAATACGGGCCGTCAGTACTTGCGTCATTCCGCCCATCAGGTCGCCGACAACATCACGCGCGTCCGTGCCGGGAACTTGCATCGCCGGAGTCGGCATAGGCGCATTGCGCGCGGTGTCGGACAATTTCTTGGACCCAAACAAAATGTCATCGACATAGATCGTACCCTGCCTGTTTCCACGCAAATTCTCGAACACGAAAACGATTTCCATTGCACGCGAAAGATCTTTGATGCCCGAAAAATCCACCAACGGTATCACGACTTTTTGCCATTCCTCCCGCAAGCCACCCTTCCCGATGTAACGACCCACGTAGGCGCTACCTGAGCCATCTTCGCCGGGATCGTAGCGTCCGTTTCCATTCGTATCGGAATGCAGCTCCACCTTAAAGTTTTCGCCTCGGCTACCCGCCTTCACCCAAAAGGAAAGGTACGAATGCCCAGCGATATCCAAATTCTGAAGCTTTCTGTCTTTTCCTTCCGGCCCCAAATGCAGCCACAGATACGTGTAACTTCCCTTCGCGCGCACATCATAATCAATACGCAGCGAATGCGCGGCCTTCCCAAACGTGTCTTGCGAGCTCAAACTATAGGAAAATCGGCATACTCCGGGCGTAGCACTGTCGCAGCCAATATAGCCGCTTAAAAGATTTTTCATGGCTGCATGCTCGAAGTGGTCCACGAGAATGCCGGGAGGAGGAGAAGCTGCCCACGCCGCGGGGATGAATAGCAGGTTTAGCAGTAAAAAGAGAAATGTTCTTACGGGCATGATCGTCGGTGATCCGTTCAAGAAATTATAGTAGCACACAACGCTTGTATGATTTGTAGATTTTTTTCTGCGGCGCCGGACATTTTTTCCACGGCCTCTCGCGCGCGTTGCCCCATTTGTCGGGATTTGATGTCGCTGCTCAGAATGTCGTCAACCGCGGCGGCCAGTGCTGCACCATCCCTGACCTGCAATGCCCCGCCGGCCTCGACCAATGCTTGCGACTCGGCTGAAAAATTTTCCATATGCGGCCCAAATAGCACGGGCTTGCCTTGGCGTGCGGCTTCGATAGGGTTTTGTCCTCCGCTTGCAAGCAGGCTCTTTCCGATGAATACGACATCCGCCCAGCCATAAGACCAAGCCAATTCACCCAGCGTGTCCAAGATCACCACATCGACATCGGGTTGCACTCCCCCTCGCCCTTTGGAACGCAGCGTGCAATTAAATCCCAACCTAGCCAGCTCCTGGACAACGGCGGGAACGCGCACGATATGCCGCGGCGCAAGCACCAGAATCGCGTGCGGAAAAGATTTCTTCCATGCTCCGAACAATCCGACCAGGGCAGCTTCCTCGCCCGGATGCGTGCTGCCCGCTACAATAATTTTTGTGTCAGGATACCGTCTGAGGCCTAGAAAAAAATCCTTGAGGCCGGAGGGCGGCTCGCCTAGCGTTGGAGAGACATCGGCCTTCATGTTTCCGGTGACAACCACGCGCTCGGCAGGCGCACCCAGAGCGATGATGCGAGCAGCATAAATGTCGCTTTGCATGCAGAACTTTCCTATGAGCGGCAAAATCCTAGACGTCAGACATCGTATCAGGCGATAGCGCCCATACGACCGGTCGGAAATTCTCCCGTTCACGATCACGACGGGAATCTTTCGCTCGTTGCACGCTCTCAAGAAGTTGGGCCACAGCTCGGTTTCCGCCAGGACCACCAATGCGGGTCGCACGCGATCCAGCGCGCGCCGCACAGCGCAAGGAATATCCAAAGGAAAATAAATCAAGTCCGAATCAGGACCCAGGCGCGTAGCCGCAAGACGTTGGGCCGTCAGCGTAGTGGTCGAATAGACAGCGCGTATTGTAACATCCGCGCGTTCTAGCATCTGACCCAAATCCAACAACACCTGAATCTCTCCCACCGAAACACCGTGAAACCAGACGCGCATGCCGGCATCATGCGATCGAACTCGGACAAACCCGAGTCGTTGCCGCAATCCCGCGCGATAATGTTCCTTAAGTAGCATGTGAAAAAAATAATACGGGGCGCTGACGAGAAAAAAAAGAATCAAGCAGGCGTTGTAGAAGACTAGCATGCGATTCTTAAGCCCGCGGATGCGCGGCGTCGTAGGCCTTTTTGAGACGCTGCGCGGTGACATGCGTGTAGCGTTGCGTCGTGGATAAGTTCTTGTGGCCCAGCAATTCCTGCACGGCCCTCAAATTAGCCCCCGCGTCCAGTAGATGCGTGGCAAACGAGTGCCGCATCGAATGCGGCGATATAGGTTTTAAGATCCCGCATTGCTTGCGATATTTATCCAGCAGCCGCTGGACACCGCGCACGCTCAAATTCTTGCCCGCCTTGTTCAAAAAAATCCTGCTGCCCGAGCCACGCCGGACGGCCAGATAATCGCGCAGACGCGCGAGCGCCACCGAACCCACTGGAGCAAGCCGCTCTTTCTTTCCCTTACCGCGAACCTTGACAACCTCTCCCAAAAAATCCACGTCGGCAAGACGCATCCCGGCCAACTCGCTGATACGAATACCCGTGCCGTAAAGCATCTCCAAAATAGCCCTGTCGCGCAGACCCGCCTTGGACTTGACCTCCGGCGCCTCGAGAAGTCTTTGCATTTCCTTGATATCCAAAAATTCCGGCAAATGTCTCTCTTGCTTGGGGCCATGTATGCTGCCCAACGGATTGTCGCGCACGCGCTCTTC
>CAZOWS010000086.1:0-6520 GCA_964583365.1 uncultured Actinomycetota bacterium | reverse complement strand
GCCAGCGCTTCTTTCTTGTCCTGCGCCACGACAACGCCCTTACCGGCCGCGAGACCATCCGCCTTGACGACCAGTGGATAAACGGCCTTTCGCAAATAGTCATTCGCCTTAACCGCATCGGAAAACACCCGAAATCCCGCGGTGGGAATACCGAATTTTTTCATGAGCTGCTTGGAAAAAGCCTTCGATCCCTCCAAGCGCGCGGCAGCTTTTGACGGCCCGAATATCGCAAGACGACTTTTGCGAAAAATGTCCACGATGCCCGCAACCAGAGGAATTTCAGGCCCCACCACAGTAAAATCAATTTTCTTATCCTTGGCAAAATACAGCAAACCCGCCACGTCATCGGCAGCAATCGGCACGCATTCGGCCAGCGACGCAATCCCGCCATTGCCCGGCGCGCAATACAACTTCTCGAGCCAAGGGCTCTGCGCAATTTTCCACGCCAACGCATGCTCCCTGCCGCCGCTGCCAACAAGAAGGACTTTTAGCTTTTTGTTCATAAGAATTCTTATCGCCATTGGATTTCTTGTCATCCCAAACTCTCTTGTCATCCTGAGCGCAGCGAAGGATCTCGTTTGTCCTAGCTAGATCCTTCGCCTTCGGCTCAGGATGACAGGATTACCTAATGCTTAAAATGCCTCGTGCCCGTTGTCACCATCGCCATGCCATGCTGATTGGCCGCGTACTTCACCTCTTGCTCCTTGATGGACCCGCCCGGACGTACACAGGCCACCACGCCGGCCTTGGCCGCCTCATCTATGCCATCGCGAAACGGAAAAAAAGCATCCGAGGCCATGACACAACCCTGAATGGGCTTCTGCGCTTTCATGACAGCCAGTTTCACCGAATCCACGCGGCTCATTTGCCCCGCTCCGATACCCACTGTCTCTGTCCCGCTTGCAAAAACAATTGCGTTGGAACGGACATGCTTGGACACTTTCCATGCGAACGTGAGCGATTCTAGCTCCTCCGCCGTCGGCTTACGACCCGACGTGACCTGGCCTGTCTGCGCTGTCTCCTTGGACAAATCGCGATCTTGCAGCAACATTCCGCCGACGATTTTTTTGATCTCTTTGCCACTACCCTCATCTTTTCTTTTCGCTTCGCCCAATTTCTCAGCCACGAGCAAACGAAGATTTTTCTTCCTCTTGAGCTCTTCCAATGCATCGGCCTCGTATCCAGGCGCCACGATCACCTCAACAAAACCCTCATTTATTTTTTTAGCCAAATCCAACGTGACCGGGCGATTCAGCGCGATGACGCCGCCGAACGCCGACACGGGATCCGTGGTCTGCGCGCGCACAAAAGCCGTGAACAAATCCGCAGCCTCCGCCGCACCGCAGGGATTATTATGCTTGATGATCGCACAGGCCGGATTAGAAAACTCCTTAACCAATTCGCAGGCCGAATCCGCATCCACGAGATTGTTGAACGATAATTCCTTGCCCCATAGCACGGTGGCCCAGGCAACGCACGGTTCCTTCGCAACCGCCTCGCGGTACAGCGCGGCCTTCTGATGGGGATTTTCACCGTAGCGCAAGTCCGCAACCTTTTTATAGGCGAGACTCAATTCCACAGGAAAATCCTGCAATGTCTCCGCTGAGGTGATGCCCTTAAAATATTGATAAATGGCCGCATCGTACGCAGCGGTAGTCTTGAACGCCTCGAACGCGAGCCGCATTTTGAATTGCTCGGTAAGCGTCCCATTGCTCTTGCGCAGCTCTTGCAGCACAACATCGTATTTCGAGGGATTCACCACCACCGCGACATCCTTATAATTCTTCGACGCCGCACGCAACAAGGTCGGACCACCGATGTCAATGTTCTCGATGATTTCCTCCATCGTCGCACCGGGCTTGCGCACCGTCTCTTCGAAGGCGTAAAGATTCACGACGACCAAGTCGATGGGCAAAATGCCATGCGACTGCATTTCTTCCAAATCTTTGGGATTATCGCGCCTGGCCAACACTCCGCCGGCCACTTTCGGATGCAATGTCTTAACGCGACCATCCAGCATCTCGGGATACCCGGTAAAATCAGATATAGGAACAATGGACAGACCGGCCTCTTTCAACACTTTAGCCGTGCCTCCGGTAGAAACGATTTCAATACCCAACGCGCGAAGTCCCTTCGCGAACTCCACGAGACCTTTTTTGTCCGTAACGCTGATCAATGCCCGTTCGATGCGCTTCATGCTCATGGCTTCCTTATGCGAATCCCTGCGTTCCTCGGTGGCGCTTTCCATAATTCCCCTTTAGTAATATTTTAACCAATCATCCAGCGGGTCCTGTCGCGGGGCAGCCCATTGAAATCGAAACACGCACCCATCCCCCCGTGTACATTGCTCCTTCGGGCCTGCGTGTTTCGATTTCAATGGGCGCCCGCCCCGCGCCACCCGCTGGGTAGCACCTAAACTATTAAAACTTTTATGCAAATTGCACTTTCCTTGTTCCGCTCACAATTTCTCCTATTACGCGCGCGTCCTCGCCCTTGCGTTGCAAATATTTTAATGTCTTCGCCGCATCGCCCGGAGCGACCACAACGATCATCCCGACTCCCATGTTGAACGTGCGATGCATTTCGGCATCACCCACTTCCCCGCCGGCTTGAATCATCTTAAAAATCGTCGGAACATCCCAGCTCCCACTCTTGATCACCGCGTCCACGTTCTTGGGCAGAACACGCGGAATATTTTCCTGAAATCCCCCGCCCGTGATATGAATGAGCCCCTTGATCGCCACCGATTTTCGCATCGGCAGAATCAGCGACATGTATTCGCGATGCGGCTCCAAAAGCGCGTCACCGATCGTGCGTCCCAACTCGGGAAGGAAGCTGGATGGTTTCAATCCGCGTACTTCAAAAAATACTTTGCGCGCCAGCGAGTAACCGTTGGTGTGCAAGCCCGAAGAAGGAATCGAAATCATCACGTCGCCATGGCGAATGGACTTGCCGTCTATGATCTCGGACTTCTCGACAACGCCGGTGATGCAGCCCACCAAATCGTATTCGCCTTCACGGTACACGGCAGGCATCTCCGCCGTCTCGCCGCCGATCAGCGCGCAACCGACCTTTTTACAGGCAGCGGCAAGCCCCTCCAAGAGCGGATAGAAAAAGTCCGCGGTAACTTTGCCCGCGCCGATATAATCCAAAAAGAACAGCGGCTTCGCGCCCTGCACGAGAATGTCGTTGGTGCAATGCGAGACAATGTCGAAGCCGACCGTGTTGTGCCGCCCCATCTCCTGCGCGATTTTCAACTTCGTCCCAACACCGTCCGTGCTCGCCACCAGCACGGGCTTCTTGAATTTTTTCCAATTTAATTCAAACAGGCCGCCGAAGCCGCCAATCTGCGACAACACCTCGGGTCCGAACGTAGGGCGAACGATGCGATGGATACCCGCTTTAAGCAAGGAGTTCTTGGATATGTCCACTCCGGAATCTTTGTACGTGAGACTAGGCACTGGTTTGTCCTTTCTCCATGATGTATTTGTCTACGGATTGTGCAATAGAAACTGGATATTCTCCATCCCAACATGCGCGGCAGAAATTATCGGCCGGCCGGCCTATCGCGCGCATCATGCCTTCGATGGACAAATAGCCTATGCTATCCACTTTTAAAAAGTCTTTGATCTCCTCGATGCTCAATTTATTGGCGATCAACTTTTTCTCGTCGGGAAAATCAATGCCGTAATAACACGCATGGCGATGCGGAGGGCAGCTCACGCGCAAATGAATCTCTTTAGCACCCGCATCGCGTATGCTTTTCACGCGCAGACGGCTTGTCGTGCCGCGCACGACCGAATCATCCACGACCACCACGCGCTTGCCCTTGATCACGTCCACAACAGGGTTCAGCTTTATTTTCACGCCAAAATCACGTGTGCTTTGCATCGGCTGCAAAAACGTGCGGCCCACGTAATGATTGCGCACGATGCCCATCTCGAAAGGAATACCCGATTCTGCCGCATAGCCCATCGCGGCTGCATTACCCGAGTCCGGAATTGGTATGACAATATCCGCGTCCACGGGATTTTCCCGCGCCAATTCCCTGCCCAGATTTTTTCGCACCACGTGCACGCTAGCGCCGTCGATATTGGAATCCGGGCGAGCAAAATACACGTACTCAAAAAAACAAGTGGACTTGCGATGCTGTGGATCAAATGGTTTGATGGATCGCACGCCCTTTTCGGAAATAAAAACGATCTCACCCGGCTCAATCTCGCGCACGTACTCGGCCTCGATCAACGCCAGCGCGCTGGACTCCGAGGAAAGCACCCACGCGGACCCGAGCTTGCCGAGGCACAAAGGCCGAAAACCGTTCGGGTCGCGCACGCCGATCAATTCTTTTTCCGTCAGTAGCACGAGCGAATAGGCGCCGCGAATCTCGCCCAACATCTGCACGAGCGTCGTCTCCAGATTGCCGAAATTTGGTTTGGCCATCAGATGCAAAATGATCTCGCTGTCCGTTGTCGTCTGAAAGATCGAGCCGTAGGCCTCCAGCTCGTCGTGCAAAATCCCCGCGTTGACCAGATTCCCGTTGTGCGCAACAGCCAAATGCCCGCGCGAATAACTCACGTGTATCGGTTGCGCGTTTTCCAACTTGCTCGAACCCGTGGTGGAATAACGCACGTGGCCTATCGCGCGATCACCCTTCAAATCATCCAGATCGGAATCCTTAAAAACCTCTCCGACCAAACCCATTCCCTTGAACGAACGGATCTCGTCGCCGTCGGATGTGGCAATACCGGCGCTCTCTTGCCCGCGATGCTGCAACGCGTATAGGCCCAGATAGGTCAGGCGGGCTGCGTCTTTATGGCCATGGACTCCAAATATTCCGCACATGCTATGTCCTCAGTTCTCGCTCTACGGCGTTGGTCCAACCATCCTTCAATTCTTCTATTTTTACATCCACGATCACGCGCCCCATCGAAGAAATTTTCAAGGCACCCTTCTCCACCATCCCTATCCAGGACAACGGCACGCCGTTGTTACGGCAAAGATTTTCCAAATCCACACGCTTGTTCGCGGCAATACTCAGCAGCACGCGCGACGGGGCCTCACCAAATAAAATTCCGTCCATTCTTTTTCCCGTAACTGCATCAGCCGGCAACTCCACGCGTGCGCCCAGCGCCGCGCCTTCGCCCGAACCAAAACAGCATTCGGCCAAAGCCACAGCCAAACCGCCTTCCGAAAGATCGTGGGCCGAAGAAACCTGCCCTGCGCGAATCGCAGCGAGTATGGTCTCCTGCACCGCCTTCTCCGCGCGCAAATCCAAAACCGGGACAACACCCCTTTTCAAGCCATGCACTATCTTCAGATAATGACTCGCGTCGATCGCATCCGACCAGACACCCAACAGCGCGATCGCATCGCCGGGCTTCTTGAACCATTGCGTCGTGATATGCTCCTCTTGTTCGATCAATCCCACCGTCCCGATGACAGGCGTCGGATCCACGGCGCCACTCGGGTTTTCATTGTACAAACTCACGTTGCCGCCCGTGACAGGCAAATCCAAAACTTTTAGCGCCTCTATCATGCCCAGCACGGCCTGGCGAAATTGCCAAAATATTTCCGGCTTCATCGGATTGCCAAAATTAAGGCAATTGGTAATACCGAGAGGCTGCGCGCCCGAGCAAACCACGTTGCGCGTGGACTCGGCCACCGCTGCCTTCGCGCCCTCGAAAGGATCCAGATAGCACAGCGTGCTGTTGCAATCGGTGGACATCGCGATCCATTTCCCAGCCTCTTTGATGCGCAGGACAGATGCGTCGGAACCGGGCAAAACAACCGTGTTATCTCCCACCATGTGATCGAATTGCTCCCACACCCAATGCTTGCTCGCAATGGTCGGCGAGCGCAGCAATTCTAAAAGAGTCCTGTTAAGGTCCTGCGGAATCGGTACCGACGCCAAATCCAAAACCCGCAATTCTTTCCACGACGCGGGCTCGGAATATTCTCGCTCGTAGAGCGGCCCCTCTTCAGCCAGTGCCTTGGCCGGAATCTCGGCCACCACTTTGCCCCCTTGCCTTACGCGCATCATTTTATCCGCCGTCACGCGCCCAATCTCCACCGCGTGCAAATCCCATTTATCAAAAATCCGCTGCACTTCTTTTTCGCGTCCCTTGTGCACGATGACCAGCATGCGCTCCTGCGATTCCGACAGCATGATCTCGTAGGGGATCATGCCGGTCTCGCGCTTGGGCACGAGATCCAACTCTATCTCTATGCCCGTATCCCCGCGGCTCGCCGTTTCGCATGTCGAGCAGGTCAGGCCCGCGGCGCCCATATCCTGAATACCGACCACCGCGCCGGACTTGATCAACTCGAGACAAGCCTCGAGCAATAATTTTTCCATGAACGGATCGCCGACCTGCACGGCCGGCCTGTCTTTTTGCGACTCCTCCGTGAGTTCACGCGACGCAAAAGCAGCGCCGCCAAGGCCATCGCGACCCGTCGTCGCGCCCAAATAAAACACGGGATTGCCCACGCCTTGCGCCTTGCCGCGCACCAAATCTTCATG
>CAZOWS010000085.1:0-4974 GCA_964583365.1 uncultured Actinomycetota bacterium | reverse complement strand
GTAGGTCCTGCGAGGATTTTTTCCGCACGCGGCCTCCACGAGGAAAAGCGCTGCCATAGCCAAAAGCCAAAGTTCTGGGGCAATCCATCGCATCGTGGTCATCACGGGAACACGCTCATCAAGCTCGTGGACGTCGTGCTAATCACGTTGATCATCAGGCCCGGAACAAACCCGAACAACAGCAAAAAACCGATAAGAACTGCGCGTCCGATCAGGTGGACTCCCGAGATATCATGCAAATGATCCGCATGGGCCAGATTGAGAGGACCAAAAAAGGATCGTTGCACGGCACGCAAAACGTAAAACGCCGTCATGACCAACGAAAGCAATACGGGTATGCCGATAAGAGGATATTTTTGAATCGCGGTAATAAACACGAGAAACTCCGCCATGAAGCCGCTCGTTCCGGGAAGCCCCAAGGCCGTCAGACCCGCTATGATAAAGAAAGTGGAAATTACGGGCGCCTTGCGAAACAGGCCGCCGAGATCACTGATCGTCAGCGTATGCGTTTGGGCATAGAGGAAACCGACCGTCGAGAACATCAGAGCGGTCATGATGCCGTGCGAGAACATTTGAAACACCGCGCCGTCTATGCCCGCGGGCGTTAGCGTAGCGATACCCAGCATCACGATTCCCATGTGGGAGACGCTCGAATAGCCGATCATGAACTTCAGATGCTTTTGCGAACACGCAACGAAAGCGCCGTAGATAATGTTGATGAACGCAATCACGATCATCAACCAGGCCCAGTACTGGGCGCCTTCGGGCAACATTTCCACGCCCACGCGCAAGACGCCGTAGGAACCCAGCTTCATCAGCACTCCCGCGTGCAACATGCTACCTGCCGTCGGCGCGGCCACGTGTCCATCGGGGGACCACGTGTGCAGCGGCCATATCGCGGCCAACGTCCCAAACCCGATATAAAAGCCAAGGAACAAAATTCTCTGCAATCCGGGGCTAAACGCATGCACCGCGTCCTTGATATCCAGCAGACTAAAGCTGTTGAGCCCCGCGTAATGATACAGCGCCAAAAATCCCGTCAGCACAAACACCGAGCCGGCCAGCAAAAACAGCGTCAGCTTCAGCGCCCCGTATTCCTTATTGATACTGCCCCAGATGCTTATCAGCAAATACATCGGCAGCACTGCGACTTCGTAAAACAGGAAGAAGAAAAACATGTCGAAAGACAGGAACACGCCAAATACGCCGGTCACCAAGAACATGAACAGCGCAAAAAATTCCTTCACGCGGAACGTCAAATCCCACGAGCTCATCACCGCGCAAAAGGCAACGATGCCGGTCAAGAGAACCATCGGCACGCTGATCCCGTCTACGCCCAGCAGATAAGAGATGCCCACCGAACTCACCCACGGTATGCATTCGACAAATTGTACGCCACCTTGAACCTTGTCGTAGGAAAAGAAAAGCCACAACGAAAGAATCATCGAAGCGCCCGCACATAGGGCAGAAATCCTCTTGATGCACATTTCCCTGTCCGAGGGCGTAAACAGAATGGCGAGCAACGCCACAACGGGGCAGAGAAAAATGATGCTCAAGATGGGAATGTGATTAATCATTATACCGATCTAGATCCTTCGCTTCGCTCAGGATGACAGTTCACGATTACGCCCATGTCAAATACGCGACAATGATCGCCACGGTGCCGAAGGCGAAACCCAAATAAAACTGCACTTCGCCCCACTCGATGCGGGAGAGCACCCGACCCGCAACCACCACGCTGCGACCGGTTAAATCCACGGCGCCGTTAATAATGTTTTTGTCGATCCAGTCCATCACGCGGGACATCTGAAGAAAGATCCCGTGCACAAGAATCCCGTAAAAATCATCCACGTAATATTTGTTCAGCAGCAATTTCTCCACCGCTGGAACATTCCATCGCAGCATCGGCTTCTTGCCCCAAGATAGCCATGCAAGGATCACGGCCACAGCGCACGCGATTTGCGTCAACGCAAACAGCGATGCATGGAACTCAAACATTTCCGGGATTTGTAAGAAGCGCGTGAACAATCCCCCGCCCCAACGCGTTGCGGTCCACCCGAGCAGCACGGTCACGCCCATCATAAACCACAGAGGCGCATCCATGACCTTGGGCGACGGATGCGGATGCATCCCCCCCATTTGTAAGGGGGGGCCAGGGGGGGTAGAGATCGCCCCGAACAAGAGCACAAAAATCATCCTGAATGAATACACGGCCGTGATAAAACTTGTCGCGACCGCAATCCAGAAAAACGTGTGCGACGGCAAATGTTCGAGCGATTCTAAAATAGATTCCTTGCTAAAAAATCCCGAGAACGGGAACACGCCCGAAAGCGCTAAAGAACCCACCAGCAACGCCAGAAAAGCCGTCTTCTGCCCCGCAAGTCGGCTTTTGGCGATTTCATAAATGTCATTGCTGTGATACGCGTGAATCAGACATCCCGACGCCAAGAACATCATCGCTTTGAAAAAAGCGTGCGTGGTCAGATGAAATACGCCCGCGAAATAACTGCCGGACGCGAGCGCCATCACCATATACCCGAGCTGGCTGATCGTTGAATACGCGAGAATGCGCTTGATATCCCGTTGCACGAGCGCCATGGTGGCGGCTAAAAGGGCCGTGATCGTTCCAACGATGAGCATGAACGCAATCGTGGTCGGCGCTTGATGGAAAAAAACGAAATTGCGGGCAAAAAGATAAATGCCTGCCGCGACCATCGTAGCCGAGTGAATTAAGGCGCTGACCGGCGTGGGACCTTCCATCGCATCGGGCAGCCAGGCATGCAAAGGGAATTGCGCGGATTTTCCCATGATGCCCAGGAAAATTAATACCGTGATGCACGTCACGAGACCAGGGCTAAGATTCGCCAGGGACCCAGCCGTGTTGAGGAACGAGTAATCCACGTTGCCAAGAACAAGCATCAACAAAATGAGGCCAAGAAAAAATCCCGTGTCTCCGAATCGGGTCATGACAAAAGCCTTCTTCGCAGCGGCCGCAGCCGAAGGTTTCTCGTACCAGAAACCTATCAAAAGATACGACGCCAGTCCTACCAACTCCCAGCACAAATAGCCCACGAACATGTTGGCGGCCATAACAAAGCAGCACATAGCCCAGGAGAATAGCGACATGAAAGCGAAATAGCGCGCCTTACCCGGGTCTTCTTCCATATAACCGAGCGAATATATTTGCACCAGCAATCCAACCGTGGCGACTACGGCCAACATCCCAGCCGAAAGCCGGTCCAACACGTAGCCGATGCCAATGTTCATCGAGCCCACGGGCAACCAGCTCATAGAAAAAACAATGGCGTCTGGAGTGTTCCAAGCCTTGAGCAGCAAGACCCACGACAGAAGCGCCATGGCAGAAGATGCAGCGATGGAAATCCCAGCCGAGAGATTTGACTTTTTATGCGTGCACAACGCAATCAGCACGAACGCGATCAATTGCGGCGAAAAGAAAATTAAAGTAAAAAGAAGTTCGCGCATGCCTACCCTTTCAAATCGCTCGCGCGCTCAATGTTAATTGAGCGGTATTTGCGAAACACCGTAAGTAAAATACCCAGCGCAATGGCCGTGGCCGCAGCGGCCAAAGCGATTACGAACAACGCAAAAATCTGCCCGGTCGCGCTGTCGGGGGAAACAAAGCGCCCGAAAGCCGCGAGATTAATGTTCACGGCGTTGAGCATCAACTCAATCGAGATGAGCACGCCGATGAGCGACCGTCGTTCCAAGAGACCGTAAAGGCCAATGCAAAAAAGCATCAGCGCAACGATCAAATAGACATGCAAATCGCTCATGATTTTCCTTCGACCCCTTTGCTGGCAGTGATGATGGCCCCTAGAACGGCCACGAGCAGCGCCACGGACACCATGATGAACGCGAGCTCGAATTTGGTCATCAGGCGCAAACCCAAATCCACGACCGAGACTTCTTGGTAGGCTTCGTTGATATGCCAATGGGCCATCCTAATCATTTTTAGAAAAAAGGCGAAAAAGAGCATGCTCATCGCGAACGCAAAAAGGATTTTTGACTTGCTGCGCGGCTCGGGCTTCAGAAACATCGGCGGAGATAGCATCACAGCGAACGTGATGGCCACCACAACGGCTCCCACGTAAATCATGATTTGTATCAAGGCCAAAAACTCGGCGTTGAGAAAAAGGAATATGCCGGCGACACCCAAAAGCGAGACCGCAAAGCACAGCACGTTATGCAAGATATTCGTGAGGGATACAGCCAAAATAGCGCCGCCCAAAGTCAGAAAGATAAACAGCCCGAGGGCAGCGTTGGCCAAGAGTTCGTTAGAGGTGTAAGCCATTGATTTATTTGCTTTTAATTGCTCAATCAATATTGCTGGAAAGGCGCAGACTATAGCGTCTTGGCGAAATTATTTCCAGGAAAATATGAGTCTGTCATCCTGAGCGAAGCGAAGACTTTGCAATTATACGATCCATTCCGCTCAATGCGAGAATCTGCGAAGCGGATTCTAAATCTTGTTTGTCTATCTAGATCCTTCGTCGTCCGCCACTGCTACAATGGCGGACTCCTCAGGATGACAGTTTTCCATGTGAGCGCATCATTTTTTCTTTTTAGGAACAAACATTTTGTGGCAGGAAACGCAGGTTTGTTCCATTGATTTGAGAAGTTTTTTTGATTCGACGGCATTGCCCTTGGGCAACTCGGCCTTCAGGAGCTGCGCATCTTGCGCCAAATGCGTGGCTATCGCGCGGAAAGCAACGATATCTTCTTTGTGAATGGGCGGTTCGTAGTCGCGGGCAACAAGCTCGGCGGACTCTATAATCATCTGGGCTTTTTCCGCCAAGCCATCAAACTTTCCCTTGGCTATGCCTTTGTCAATCGCGGTGAAAGCCTTGCCGGTGGTTTCCATCAAATCCTCTAGATCCGGTTTGGCAGCAATTGCCATCGCACAAATCCCGCAGAGCAAAACAACAATCAGGCTTATTTTTCGCATGGGCGCTA
>CAZOWS010000084.1:0-4272 GCA_964583365.1 uncultured Actinomycetota bacterium | reverse complement strand
TGGAAAAGATTTTATCGAACGTCATGAAAGATCCGCACACGAGTAAGCTGATGCATTACGTTGGTCATTCCGAAAGCCATTTGCGTAAATCCAGCGCGCTCGCGCTGAGTAACATGGGTGAAGCCTTGATGTTATTGGATCATGAAATCCAGAAGGCGATTATTTTGCGTTTAGTGAAAGGTCTAGGCGATACAAACTGGGATGTGCGCGAGAGCCATGCGGATGCTTTGGGGAAACTGGGTGATGTAGTAAAAAATGTATTGGGCGATAGCCAAATAGACGTTATCGGAGCGCTTTTAAAAAACGTTAATGATTCAGATAGCCGCGTGGGGCAATCCAGTGCAGAAGCATTGGGGAATTTGGCAGAGGTAGTAAAGCTCCTGCCCAGCGACAAGCAGGAAAATATTGTGGATAGGCTTGTGGTGGCGCTTGATAGCAGAGAGGCATTTGTGCGTGCAGGGTGCGCAAGGGCGTTAGGCATGCTGGCGGAAGTGATCTCGATTTTACCTGATGCGATGCGACAATATGTTGTCCACAAACTAACCATTCGGCTGGGAGACTCGGACGATAATACACGCCTGGCAAGCGCGGAAACGGTCGGCAATTTGGCGGATGTGGTGATGCGTATGCCAGATGCCATGCAGAACGATATTCATAAACGTTTGAGTCAAAGTTGGGATCCGCAAGGCAGAGAACGTGCGGCAGGACTAGAAGCATTGGGGAAAATTTTTATGCGGGATGAGGAATACGTCCATTTTTTCACAGAAAATTCTGTTGTCGCTCAAGCAGTAGGGCTCTTTCAAAGAAAATCACCGGGAATGGATTTAAAAATTCTTCTGCGATATTTCGAAAATTCGGAAGCGTTAGAAAAACTATGGGCGTATGTGCGATCGGAGAACAAAACGGAAATATTGAGTTGGTTAAAGATTCTCCAAGATCATGGAATGATGGCCGAGGCTGAAAAAATGGGCTTGGCGGATCCGGATGATTTGCGCAAAGTCTTTCTGCAAAAAGACCCGATGAAAATTCATGAGCGCATCGGAAGTTGGGGTGGTTTGCAGGAGCGATTGACGGAGATATCGAATAACAACGAAAGAGCAGAATGGATACTTCCTCAAGTGATCGTTACCTTGCGCTACTTGCGCGGCGGGATTGGAGAAGGAGATGGTTTCAGAGCTCGGGATAGTGTCGAAAATCGATTGCCGAGAGTGGAGTCTCAACTAAGCGAAATCTTGAATATCCCTTCCTTACGGGAGGACATAAGGTCCGCTAAGAGGCTTGTGCGATCGATAGGATTAGCTTCCCAGGATCAAGTAAATCTTTTACGAAACAGAGCTATTGCATTCGCGCGAGCCTTTGCAGGGCGAGATATAAGAGTTGGCCTGGTCGGAAGAATACGGGACAGAATTCACAATCAACCCAGTCCCGCCGATTTGGCCGTGGTTTTGGCCTACCGGGATTTTATTTCCGATGACGGTAAAAAAGCAGCAGATGCGCGGCAACAGCTTATAAAGTTTGGTTTTTCCATACAAAAGGAAGATGCCATACCAAGCGATCGCAAAGCGGGGGTGCTTGCGGCCTTGCAGCAATTACTAGAGAGCTTGGAAACAGTTTACGGGGAGACAGCAACCTCAGCACAAGATGCGCTTCAGCAGTATGAAATCGCTACCGGCGATACCAAAGAATATATAAGGGAATTCCTTCAACCGGGTGGACAAGATGATTTGGTCAAGTTAGCTGCCTTGACCAAAGTGCGAGAACACCTTTGGAAGGAACTGAAAGCGAGAGGAGGCGCAGCCTCATTGGCCGGCTGCCGATTAGACAATGCTCTTGAGGTGCGTCTCTATCGCATTGCCAATACGGTCCGCTACACGGAGGCACATGCAGGCGCGGTGGTAAAAGAGAAGATCGGCATGCTAAAGCTTTTGATACAAAACACCAGGATGAGCGGTGCGTACGCGGAAGAGTTTCCCGGAATAGAAACGGAATTGAACGCTCTTGAGAACATAGAAAAGAAGGGGCGGCTGGATCGCGAATTTTGGTTGCGACTTTATTACTGCATTCGAAAAATTGAAAATCAAATTCAGGCCATTGCACAGGAAACGGTGAACACGTATCAACCCATGGCGGAGATTCTGGCCAGAAAGATACATGTGCGACCCGAAGAAATGCTATGGGTGGAAAATTTTTCTTCGAATCTATTTCGCAGCGAGACCGTATATCTTCTTTCTCTGTATCCCAATCACTTTAAACAAACGGTTCGTGAAAAGAGCGGAAAGACAGGTTGGGAAACTGTTGTTCCAGGGGAAGGGAAGGGGCGTTTGAGGTTCCTAGAAGATACGCAGAAGCTTAGCGAGATAAACCCTCAGGAAATTATTGTTTTAAACAAGTTGCCTTCGGATGTGCCGCCGATCACCGAAGCGCAAGGAATAATCACCTTTGCGGAGGAGGGTCTTCTGTCGCATGCAGCGATAAGGGCGCGCGCGCATCAAGTTCCCTATGCTGTGGCAACGGACCCCGGCCTCGTGGAAAAGATTAAGCAATTAGACGGAAAGATGGTGGAACTGAAAGTGCGTTCCGATGACGTTGTCTTAGAAGAAGCGTTAGAGGATTCATCCACGGATGTCAGCTTGTCAAAAAAGAAATCGCGTCCGGCATTGAAATTGGACCCCGTGAATGTGGAAAGAGTGGATGTGATAACCGAGGCAAAATCCTACCGTCCGGACTTGGTAGGGCAAAAGGCGGCACGACTTACTGTAGTGGATGCAACGGTTCCAAAGGGCGTCATGGTTCCAAGCCATATGGCAGTCCCTTTTGGCGCGTACGAGGCGGTGTTGATGCATCCGAACAATGTAAAGATCATGCAGGAAATTGTGGGACTGCGTGACAATGTCACTCGATATCCTCAGGCGAAGGATGTTGGCGAGAAGCTAAAGAAAATGAGGGAGCTGATTTTGGATTTAGAAATTCCCAATGCAATGCTGGATGCGGTCTATGAAAAAATGAAACAGGTTATGGGCTCCGGACTAGCCATTGTTAGATCGAGCACCAATGCCGAAGATCAGTCCGGCTATGCCGGCGCAGGATTGTACGATTCGTACGGAGGGATACGACGAAGGCATGAACTAGAAGAAGCGATGTTGAAGGTATGGGCAAGTGTCTGGAATGAAAGGGCTTTTTTTGATCGTCAAGCGCACGGCATAGATCACAAAGACGTAAAAATGGCTTTGCTGATTCAATCGCAGGTAGCTGCGGATTATTCCTTCGTGATTCATACGGCAGATCCGACCGGTGATGATCCAGATATTGCGGTTATAGAGCTTGTAGAAGGTTTGGGAGATTCGTTGGTGAGCGGTGAGTCCAAATATCAGGGAAGCCCCTATAGGTTTAAGTACAACCGTAGTACCGGAGAATTGTGGTTGGACTCCTATCCGACCAAGACAAGAAAATTGGTAGTGACGGAAGACGGCAAATTACTGGATGTAGGGGCTGAATACGCCCCTGATGGATTTTTAACGTCCGCAAAGGGAAGAGAGTTGATAACGAAGCTATTTAAGGCCGCCCTTAATATTGAGAGGATATTTGGAAACCCTCAAGATATTGAAGGAGTACTGGTAAAAGGTAAGACCCGTGGCTGGAAAACAGCTTTCGTGCAGTCGCGCGATGAGATGATCGAGGCGGTTGTAGCGGCGAGTGCTTTGGCCAAATCGCAAAATGGGTTGTTGAAATCGAAATCGGCCGGATCGCAGATCGCGGTGTTGGGAGAGTATCTGAGCGATACGCATGAAATATTCGATATCGATCTTGGAAATCCCAAATCCTGGCAGTCCGAAGAAACGGCTGTAGCGGTGAGAAGTGGAAAGATGTTGAAATTGGACTTCCGGAATATTGATTTCGCCAAACATTTGCCCGCAGATTTAATGTCAAGATTTTATCAAACCATGCTGGACATAGCCGATTTCGCAGAATTTATTCAACGGCAGTTTGGCGGAGATTTTGGCGACCGCTCCCCTTATGATCTGGGATATTCGATTCAGGAGTTGGTAAAAAATGCGTTTGTGCACGGGAATAAACTGGATTTTGACCTGCCGGTCTACGTAGGTGTTGATTTTCGCAAGCGTGAGCTCAGGGTTCTTGACGTAGCGAAAAAAATTACCAATGCGCAGGTTTGGGAACAAGAAATGAGGCTTGCAATGGTTGCGGAGATACACGGCTCAAGTGGTTCCAGCGATACCGGAGGCATTGCAGAGATAAAAAAGAAGCCAAACTGGA
>CAZOWS010000083.1:0-8121 GCA_964583365.1 uncultured Actinomycetota bacterium | reverse complement strand
TGGAGTACACCCTGTGTTGTCGTTGCCATCCTGAGCATGGCGAATGATATAGGTAGATATTTACCTATTTGTTAGGTATACTATTCTCATGGCAAACGTAGATATCGCTAATGTTATCTCCATGACCGCCCTTCAAAAGCTTTCCTCGAAGCGATTGAGAAAGGGGCGTACTCCTCTTTTTGTCATGGATTTCAAGTCCAAGAAGAAAGTTTTTGTTGTGCTCGATATGGAGACATTCGAGAAGTTAGAAGGCCACCCACCATCCTGGCCTTCCGCCGCACGGGGGGCTCAACAGGTTGGCGCAGATTTCCGCAAACAAGGCTTGCTGTGGGATCGCTCCACCATGAGCAACAAAGCATTCGAATCGGCCCTGCGCGATTCTAAGAATCATGAGCATGCGTGGGCCTTGAAGCGTTTATTGGAGTATGCGCGCAGCGAGGTTGTGACCAAAATTCTTTCCCTCGCAGAGTTGCGGAAAGCCGTTGCGCAAGTGTCGCTGCGCCCCACATACAAGGAGGCTTGGAGCCATGCCGTTCACTATTGGACCCAAAATCCATAACGTCATTCCTGCGCCGCTCGAGAATCTTATCCATGATTTCTTCTCGCTGACCGACTGGAAGGGACTGTATCTTTCGGGCGGCACATGCTTGGCCGAGTATTATTTTGGCCATAGGACATCTATCGACATGGATATTTTTACGCCCGAAAGGGCGCTCTTCGAGCAAGCCAAAAGGTATTTAAAAGACCCGCGCTCTTTTCCCCGGGGGGCTGTAACCGAGATACGGGCGACACCTCACTTGGCCCAGTATCTCTACAAAGCAAAGGGGACAACGGAACCCGTAAAAGTAGATTTGATGCTGGATATTCCCGTGCGGCTCGCCAATCCATTAAAAGTTGGTCCCGTGACCATAGATTCTTTGGAAGATCTTTTGGCCAACAAAATGGGTTGCCTCGTGCAGCGCAACGAAGTGAAAGATTATTTGGATCTCTATTATTTGATACCGGCCTCGCATCTTATGGCCAAAGAGATTATTGCCATGGGCCAAAAGAAAGAAGGCGGACTTGATCCCTTGATTCTTGCCAATCAGATGGGTTTTTTTTTCGCTAAACCGTCTCCCGAAAAATCTATTCTCGGCACAACAGATTGGGCCGATTGTCAGCAATTTTTTAAAAAGTTTCAGAAAGAGTGTTTGGAACTGATTCGCCCGCCCTCTGCCGCTTGACTTTTCCCTAGAAATACAATATAATCTAGCTAGGTAACGTATGTTGCGCATGATGATGAGGCAAATCGTGTATTTGCGTCTGATAGCATGGGCGCAGGTCGTGTGTTTATTGCTCACGCCGGTGCAAGGCTTTGCCTTCGAGCAGGATAAGCTCGCCCCACCCGGGTTGAATGCCGCGCGATCGCAGGCCATCCTAAGTGAATTGGAGCAGGCAGAAAAAGTCTCGGATGCTTTTGCGGCATATAAAAAATCCACGCATGCGCGTTTTAAGGAAATGGTCACTAAGTCGCATCAGGAGCATTTGCATCAGGCATTTTTTCAGGAAGATATACGTGTTGCCGCCCGTTTTTTTGCGGACGAAGAAACCCAGGTATATTGGGCGCAGCGGGGAGGTCTGAGAGGAAAAAGAATCCTGGATTTAACGCCAGAGTACGGGGGATTTGCCGCGTGTGCCGCAGAACAGGGCGCGCATGTCACCGTGTTGTCCACGAATTGGGCTCAAAACAGCGCAATATTATTCAATTTAGTTTCGAGAGAAATAAAAATTCCGGAAGCCGTCATGCCTACCTTTTTACCCGACACATTGTCCGAGGCGTTGCAAGGCGAGCGCTACGATGCGGTTCATGTAGACCTCAACATTATGCCCGAGGCCTTGCGGCCGGCCTTCTTAGCCCAAGTCCAGCGCCTGCTCCCGGAAGAAACAGACTTGATTATCCAGGAATTTCGCCCGGTCCGGAGTGGGCAACTGGATTTGAACCCGTTGCCACCCGAAGCCTATTGGAAAGAGGAGTTGGAGAGAGCGGCCGATGTTGGGTTACAAGGCGTGTTTTACCGCGATATTCTATTCGCGTATCGACAAGAAACGCTGCATAAGGTCAAGCAGCAGCATGATCCTCGCGGGCCTTCCTGGTCGGCAGAAATATTGTGGGGGCTTGCGCGCGTGGGGTCTGGAGCGGTGGGCGCTCGGACACCCTTGCCTCGTGCTGATTTTCGCATCGATCACGAATGCGCGCAGGATTGGAAAACAGGCGTTTTTTCATGGAAGGATGCGGTCGCGTATGGCCAAACGCATTGGTTTGGTCTCGTAGCGGACGCTACCGAACAAAAGAAGAATTTTGAAAAACTTTCTGAATTGCGCGACCCTCGTTTTTTGGAATTTCTGCATGAATACATCATGTTTCTCTGCGCGCGGCAAGAAGGTAAGGATCAAGACGCTCGCAAAAAGGCGCAGGCAATTTTAGATGTTGCCGGCGAGGCATTGATTTCTCTCTATCTGGAAAATCTGCGAGTTCTTCCTTTGCTACCCGAGCAGTCCCTGCGAATGTTGCATCTGATACATGCCCATGAGCCTTTTTCAGCGGCGGCTAAGGACCGGATAGTAACGTTTTCAAAAGAGCTTGCAAGCCGCTTTGGGGATAGTCTGCGCGAAATAGTGCGACATCCCTCCCGAAATTATTCGTCGCGTCCTTATGAATCCGCGCTATGGATTTTGTCCCGGAATCCGGATGCGCGAGATACGGACCTCTACCTGTCCATTTTACAGCGTCCACTTATGCCCGATCGACTTTTGGAAACACGCTGGTGGGATAAACATTTGCCCGACAACAGTGTTTACAAGATGCCCATCGACTGGGGCGCACAATTGGTTACTAAACTGTATGCGTTTCAAGCCTTGACGCAACTTGCCGGTCAAGAGCCAACAAGTCTTGCGAAGAGTATGATCGTCTATCACTTGTCCGAGGCGCTTTTGCGCATGATTGAGCTCGTGCCATCTACGCCGGCTTACCGCGAGGCGATTGGAGTTTGCGTCACCGAATTAGGGAATCTCGGACACCCGGTCGCTGTGCCCGTGATTTTAAAAGCGTTGTCCTCTGATATGGACATGCCCACTTCGCAAAATTCGGATAACTATTTGGAGCAATACGCCAAACCGGGTCCTACGGCTCCGTGGGCCATAGGCAAAATTATCCAAGCTTTGCCCGCGGGCGTTCAACCCGCCGACATCCTGCGCGAGGAGGCGCTTTCGGCGTTGCGCTCCATCCTTTCGGATAAGCTCTACCAGCGAGCGACATGGACGCGACACACTGCGGTGAAAGAAATTGGGGAACTAGACGACACAAAAGCCTTGCCGTTATTGCATGACATTGCTTTGGATAAGTCCAACGATGTGCAATTGCGGCATAAGGCGCTGAAAGTTATCGCCAAAATGGCAAGACGGGAAAGTTTGCCCGTGCTGCTGGAATTGCGAAACAGGGGCGATGAGGGCGGCGCTTCCGACGCCATCTTTGCCGAGGATGTTATAACAGCTCTGGGGCCTCTGGCGGGCTATGCGGATGCATTGCGTTCTTTGGATGTTTCCGCTTTGCCTCATGCGATTGCAGCGGGCATGCAAAGCGCAAGCCCGGAAGCGCGCGAACAAGCTGAACAGTGGTTGCGACAATTTTGTTTTGGCCCGGATAGTCCCGATGATTTTGCGCGTCTCGCGATTCTTTTAGGTTTGCGCGCGCATGCCCCGCGCATGAGCGCTGAATTGTTCAACGCGAGGACGCAAGAGATTACGCAAGCCATGCCCAACAACGAATATTGGGAAATCCTGGGACCCCTATTTCCGATACTGTTCGGCGTAGGGTCGCATGGCCAGGAGCGCATCAAAGCGAGGCATTTCAACACCTTTCTCAAAAAATTAAAATCCTTGCAGGATAAGGACGCGCCGTTCGGCTTGGCCGCGATGCTGACGGCATTGCATACCTACGACACCAATAGGGATCTCATGCGCGGCGTGTTTGCGCATTTGCTTCTATTTTCCAATTTGAAAGAAGCTGTGTATCGAGCCCATGAAGCCCTGCGCGTGGAGCTGGGCAATCGTGGCGTGCAATTCGATCTCTTGAACAATTTGAACGATGGCGTTGCCGTGATGCAAACGCTCCATGAGACGCACGCACAATTGTCCCTCAAGGACCGCCAGGCAATCGGCAATGAGTTGCGGGCCATGACGAGTCACACGCTGTCGGATTTTATCCGTTCGGCTGACCTGGGAAAAATATTCGCGGATGAGCTCGTGCAGGTTTTTACCACGCATGCCTACGATGAAGCAACACTCATGGCCATGCCGGAAATTAAGGCGAGTTGGGGGTCCTATGATTGTCGCCAAGCGCAGGGAACCAGTTTTTCTCTGGCGCTGCGCAATTTGGAATTCTTCTCTTGGGGAAACCGTTGCGCCGATTGCTCAAGACTGGGCCAGGAGGCATTTTGGGGACGGGCCGAGCAGATTCTCAATCCGATTTGGTGGGAATTGATCGTTTACCAGGACAACGATTTAGCGGGCGTGTTGGATTTTGGTCTGTTTGAAGTCGGGGAGGAAAAACAACTCACATTGATACTCGATGCGCACGAAGTCGTGCCCACGGCATTGTCGGGTCCTGAAAGCAGTCCGCGCATGGTGGAGGCGAGGGACGCCGTCATGCGAAAAGCTATTGAACGCGTGGTCGCTATGGCCAAAGCGGCGGGCGTTCCTGTGGTGCTCGCGACCGGATTTTCCGGACGCAAGGAAATCCAAGAGCATTACGGGGCTTTCAATCGTCTGGAACATCCCACCGTAATCCGCCTGTTTGGCGGGACAGCGTTGATAGACAGCTTGGGCAAAGTCCTTTTGCCGCATGATGCCCAGGCCCCCATCACGCCCTATATCCAGGTGACATCGGAAGGCGGCAGACCTTTTGAGCTATTCGATGCGCTCAAGACGATTCAGACTGCGCTGCTGACAATGTCTGCGGACAACAGCATGCTTTTGCTGCCTTTGCACCGCGCGTTGAAGGCCCAGGATTTTGTGGAAGTGGCCCGATGCATAGAGCGCGACCCGGAATATGATTTTTTGCGCGATCAGCTGCGTGCGCAATTGGACATTGTTAAAAAGAATGACATTTCATTGCGCGAAGGCTTGGAATTAATGGAAACAGCGGATAAGGCGCAGGGTGTGTCCACGCCTTATGAGATTTGGGCCAAAGAGCCGGCAAAATCTATGGCGCCGGCGGCGTCGGGGAATGAGAGAGATGTGTGGCTGGACAATATGCGTGGAAAAATCCTTCAGCGAAAGACATTCGTGGGGAAAATGGAAATCTATTTAAAGGAGGCTCTCTTACCTTGGGAGCACAGGGGTTTGAGTTTTAGAGGCACTAGGGAGAAAATTTTGATTGAACTTGCCAGGCAAGTGGAACCATTCTTCGCGCGGCGATTGGAAGCGGTGATGCAGAAATCCGACCATATACGCGAATTGCAAGTTTTGTTGTTGTCCTACGGGTATCATTTGGAGCGGGATGGTGTCCAGGGAAGCAGACTGATTCGAATAAGCCATGTTGGAGTTTTACGAGGCGAAGATCATCGTCGCATGATTTTTTATGGCAGGGCTTTGGCGGGGTCCAAGGAATCCTTTTCTTCCAGTTGGCTGCCAGCAAGATTTTTGCTGGGCCCGCCGGGGTATAAACCTGCGACGAGAGAGGAAATGCTAAACCCTATGCTTCGGGAGGAAGCAAGGGACCGTTTGAGTAGACAGGACCCCATGTTTCATCATGGATATGGCGGGTACTACGTCAGCGAGAGAACATTGGAGAGCGCGCTGTATTTAGAAGGAATCCTTTTGTCCTCGGATCCTTTTGCTACTGCAGATAAAATTATAGAGAAGGCTAGAAAACCCGAAACCTCCGGAGATGCGCAATGGCAATCTGCCCACGATATTACGCAGGAATTGATAGAACGAAGAGATAAACCATCTTCCTTTTTTGATCCTAAGATGTGGCAATATGTTTTAAAAGTGATCAAGTCCCGGTTTTCCCCAGAGAAATTCTTCCGAGAAACTATCTCGGAGCTGCATACAGAAATCGCCGGATGGAAATTCCACCCCGAAGCCTATGATTTGTTGTGGATAGAGCCGTTCAGTTCTCAGACGTTGTCGCGGGCTGTTGAGGGAAACAAGTTAGGCTCGCATTTCGACCAAATTTACCATTCCCCAGCGGCGAGCATCGCGTTCCTGGTCGCGGATCTTAAATTGTCGCCGGATGGCAGAATAAAAATTTTGGAATTTGGTCCTGGAATCCATTCCGGCTTCGCCGGATACGACAGCCTGCATCCGGGTAAAGAAATGATGACACTGCTCTGGGATTATTTTAGGGAAAAACTAAAACTTCCTGTCTTCGTCGTCGCGGATCCTGGTGAATTAGCAATACCAGGCGGCCACTATTGGGATCAATTTAAACACATAGCGCAAATGACATTTCTCAAAGGCAGAGCCAATAGAGAGCCGAAAGAATTCAAAAAGGGCATGGAGAAATGTTTAAACTTGATGTTCGCGATGTGGGCGAACTCGTTCCAGGATTCACGTCCGTCCGCACAGCAAAATTCCCCCATTTTAGTGCAGCGTTCCAGACGGAGCCAACCCGACGTTCCTGCATGGAACGGTTCTTTGCATTTGATGGACGTTTTCAAACAGAAAGGTTCTTTTGTTGGGACAGCATCCCAATTTCTCAGCTATGCGTCTTCGGATCTTGTAGGAGAAACGCGGGATGATTTTAATTCCAACCGATTGTCCACGTATTCGGGGGTTGTTATTAATCATTATTCTGGTTTTAACACGGAGGAGCTTGCAAAAAAGCTTAAGGACTCCCGAATTCTTTTGTTGGATAGCGCCGGTGCGACAGCAACGATCGCCAGCGGTCATAAATTTCTAGCCAATGAACTATTCCAGGATGATCTTAGGGACTATCGCCCTGATTGGCGCCTCGTTACCCGGGTTTATACGGTCGGTCTTGCGGAAGAAATACGCCGACAAATTCCAGCAAAAAAATACATCATCAAGCCTGTGGACGAAGCGCGAGGTAGATGTGCCATGGTCCTGGAACCCCAGGACCTGGATGGGGCGCTTAAGAAAATCTGTGTGCGAACGTTGGATGAGATCGAGGCGGGACAACGGATGCCAGACTATCAGAATCCCAACGATTTTTGGCAGGGAAGCCTGGATCCCGTTTTTATCGTTGAGGCCTACGAAGAATCCAAGCCCATCCAAGTGCAAGGCAAACCCTACGATGGGACCATGCGCGCAGCCTTTGTGGTAAAAGTGGATCAAGGCAAAATCAGCGTTGATTTTCTGGATGCCTACTGGAAGTTGCCTGTTGCCAATCTGGACGATGGAGACTTACAAGCCCGTTCCATATCGAAAATTGAGGAAGAACGGCTGTCTTCTGCACCCGTGTCTCAGGGAGACAAGGCATTGGTTCAACTGCAATTGGAAAAGATAGTACCAACGCTTTATCAAAAAATGCTCACGACGGACGAAGAAGGAATATTACACCGATTGCTGACATCCGAGGAGACAGACAAGGCAGCATTAGGTTTGCTTCTTTTGAGGAAAAAGTATGTTCTCTCCGCCCAACAAATCGCCACCGTGATTGCCTTAGCCGGGCGCAAGAACGCGCTATTGGATTCTATTCTATTCACGTATTTGCGGCGTATCTACGGCCAAGAACCTGCTCCGGATTTGATGCCTCTTGTTGCCCTGTTGCTTCATTCTGATTCCGATATCGCAAGAAACGAAACGCTTTCCTTTGCATTGGAAAAAATCAAGAAAGACCCCGCGCTGGAGACACTGTTGCTCGAGGCCGGAGAGCCGCTCGGCCATAAAGTCCATCCGTTGACGCGCGCCCATTTTCTCGGTTATTTACGTTCGAAAAACCGGCTGTCCAAACAAGAGTTGTTGGATCATTACGATGCATTGCTACGCAGCGGCCATTTTCCAACCCAGCGATTTATCATTCAGGATCTCCTTCTTAGGAATTCGATTTTTCAATCCAAGGCGCTCTGGCCGTTGTTGAGCAATGCCTCCAGCCCGCTATTGCCGTATTGGATGGAG
>CAZOWS010000082.1:0-2587 GCA_964583365.1 uncultured Actinomycetota bacterium | reverse complement strand
CTTGCGGGCCAGCAGTTGCGCGCGCAAGACGTCCTTTTGCTTGTCGAAGTTTTCCATGGTTCCTGCCTCACGCTTATCCACCTGCGCGACTATCGCGAGGTCTGGCCCTTCCAACACGCGGGTCAAACCGCCTAGCGGTGTTTCAAAACATGCCTGCTTGAACATGTCGGTGGCGGGGAGATTTTCCAATACTGTATCGCGGCTGAAAAGACCCGTGGATTTGACTTGTAGGCCCAAGGGACCGGCGAGATCCTTCAAAGAGATAGGGCCAACTTTTGATGCCTTTACCAATTCCGCGTGAATTTTTTGCGCGTCGGCCAACAGGAGCGACTGCGCCTGTTCTTTTTGATAGAGCGCGCGCACCTTATTTTTTACCTGTGCCCATTCGGGAATATGCGAGGCGATTTTTTCCACCGGGCGTAAGATCACGAATCCGGAAGTTGTTTTGACCACGGGGCTGTTCTTGTTCACGTCCGTGGCGAACGCGGCCTGCACGAATTCCTGCGATTGCAGGGGAGGATTTGCGGTGTCCGCGGCAAACGATTCTGACGTCACTGTTTTTAGGCCCGCGGACTGGGCGGCTTTTTCCAAATCCGGCTGATCAAAAAGTGACATGGAAATATCCGTGGCCCTTTCGAAGGCCATATCGGAGGCTTTTTGATGCGTCACTTCCTGGCTCACGCGCTCTTTCACTTGCTCGAACGGCAAAACCTTTTGCGTTTTGGGGTCCGTGTATAGTCTTTCGTTCATGCCGTAATGGTCACGGAGTTCGCCCTCTTTGACGTGAATGTCCTTCTGAAATTGGGAGGGGGAGAGCAACAGATATTGTACCTTCACGGTTTCCGGCACGCGGAATTCTTCTCGATGGGCATCGAAAAAGGCTTTTTCTTTGATCTCGTCCCGGGCAACCTTGGGTTCGTAGGTGGCCGCAGTCCACAACAAGTAGCTGGCCTTTACCTTTTCGCCATTGGCCAAAAATATTTCTTCCAATTCGTCGTTGCCGACTAGGGCCGTATCGGTCACGAGCCGCGTGAGCCTGCCTATGGCCAGCGTATCGCGCAGTCGTTGTTCAAAAACCAAGGCGGGCAAACTGGCCTGCTGCAAAAAGCTATCGTACCGGCCTCTATCAAATGCGTCCCCTCGCCGGAATAGTTTCTCTATTTGCGCGGCGACTTCGGCGTCGCTGATCACGATGCCGGATTTGGCGGCTTTGGTTGTCAAAAGCAGCCTGTCCCATGTTTGCTGATTCAAATCGATCATCGGTAAGATGTCGCGGAAATTCGGTCCGTACAACAAATAGAGATTGAGCATGCACGCGTCGCGCGATTGCATGTATTCGGGGAGCTTGACGTTCCGGCCGTATATTTTGCCCACGACTTTATCCGAATCGTCGTTTCCGCCGCCGCCCACGCCCCAGATCACGAACGGGGGAACGATGAGCAAAATGGTAACGACCAAAATCTTCTTCATGTGTTTGCGAATGAGGGTAAACATGGCGGTAGTTTAGGCTGGAATGGGAGGTTAGTAAATGGGTTTTCCAGTGTGAAATATGAAAATAAGTGCAAGATCCTAAATCTTCCATTATAGTGTCCGACGTGAATCCCCTGATCTTCAAGACGCTCTTCGGAATGTTCTTGATTTCGGGCTTTTGCAGTCTGCTGTACCAGATCGTTTGGGTTCGACTCGCCTTTGCATCCTTTGGCATCATAAGTTCTGTTCTCTCCGTGGTTATTTCTGTTTTTATGCTCGGGCTCTTTGTCGGGTCGTGGAGGGGAGGCCGTATCATTGCATGGCTTCGGCAACGCAGTCAGCTTCCAGCCATTGCTTGGTACGGGGTTGCGGAGCTCATCGTTGGATTAGGTGGGTTGGCTGTGCCAACGTTGTTTAAATGGGGAGAAAAAATTTTACTGGGATTGGGCAATGCGGACTCCGTGTCCTACCTGTTTTTTTCAGGCTTGGTGATAGCAGTTTGTTTATTCCCATGGTGTGTTGCGATGGGCCTTACGTATCCGTTTGTTATGACCTACATTCGCGAACAGCGAGGGGTTTTCAGTACAAGCTTCAGTTTTCTATATCTAGCCAATGTCTTAGGCGCTCTGGCCGGTACATTCTTGACTGCATTCGTTTTGATCGAGCTACTTGGATTTCAACGAACTCTCGGTGTTGCCTCTGTGATGAATTTCTCCATTGCCTTGGTCAGTTTTCTTCTGGCGAGAAAAAAATCCGAGGGTGGCATGTTTCCGAATGTTTCACTCACGGTTCCCGATTGCAAGGGAATGTGGATACCAACGCTTCTTTTTGCCACGGGCTTTGTGGCTATGGGTATGGAAGTGGTGTGGATTAGGGCATTTACTCCTGTGCTTAGGACAGAAGTATATTCCTTCGCTCTCCTGCTCATGATGTATTTGCTGGCCACTTGGTTCGGGTCATGGCTCTATCGTAAGCATTTGGGTGGAACTCGGATATTCTCGGTGTCACGTGTTCTTGCGTACCTTATCGTAAGCGCCTTTTTGCCAGTGGTTATGAATGATCCGCGACTGGCGCCGCTTGTGGGCATAGACCCATTCGCATTTGTGCCAAGAAGTTT
>CAZOWS010000081.1:0-3207 GCA_964583365.1 uncultured Actinomycetota bacterium | reverse complement strand
GAATAGGTAAGAAAATCTTTTACAAATGTCTCTAGGTCCACTTCCTTGCGGTCAAGGAAGCCCATCTGTTTTCTTTCAACTTTTAGCTCGATGTCCTTGAGAAACAGTTCTGCCAGCCGTTTATTCTTCCCAGCTTTTAGTCGAATTCTTTTTTTGTTCCTCTGAATATCAACGTACCAATGATTTCCCCGCTGATAAATCCTGGCCATGGAATCCTCCCTATCGCCTTACAAACCGGCACAAAAGTGTCACAAGTCGATAGTTTGAATTCTATATATTTTATAATTTACTGTCAAGTATATGTTTATAACTATGCAATCTAATATGGCGGAGAGGCAGGGATTCGAACCCTGGGTACCTTGTGGGTACGTACGCTTTCCAAGCGTATCGATTAAACCGCTCTCGCACCTCTCCGTAAATGGGTGCTTCCAACATTAATTCTTAGCATCACCGCGTATCGATTTGCCACCCACTCGCTACGCTCGCGGGTACCCGGCCGGCTGGCAAGGAACCGCTTCGCGTTTCATTATGGCCTTGCTCACTTCGTTCGCGAGGCCACCCAGCTAACCGCTCTCGCACCTCTCCGTAAATGGGTGCTTCCAACATTAATTCTCAGCATCACCGCGTATCGATTTTAGAACTCGCTACGTGAGTTCTCGCAATAAGCGGAATCAATTGTTTTCAACGGCATTTTGCCACCCTCTCGCTGCGCTCGGGGGAACATCCTTCCAAAGATTAACCATAGCGTCTATTTTGGAGAACTCACGCCCGGAAGGCAAGAAAGATCAAACGCTGATTTGCCACAGCGGCACGGAAACCCTCTGACGAAACGTTTCTCCCAGCAAAAGGTTTTTTTTGCGCTGCGGCATGTCGCCGCGCGCGGAAACATGCTGGCGATGTTTTCCCAACCAAAGCCCCGTACCCAAATAGAGCGCGTGTTTGCCGTAGAGCGCATTGACGCTGTCTATGACGTGGTCTATCGCGCGAAACGATTCTATTTTGGGAATGCTGTCAAAGAGCGAATACTGCACCGTGGCGTCCGCTTCCAGCTTAGATAGGACCACGCCGGTAGAGCGATACAACGTGCCCGGCCAAAACACCTGTGCAAAAAGATCGCTCACCAAGGTCGTGGCTTCCATCGTAGAGCAAGTGCTACGGTCCAACGATCCCTCCACGCCCGTGGAATGGAACTCCTGATCCCGTAAAAAAACCGCGATTTTTTTTGCGCGTAATTTATGCCGGCGCAATTTAATGAACGCCGACTCCAGATTGCGCAACAACTGGGCCTGCACGAAATTCTTCTCGGCGGAAGGAGGCGTAAAGGTTTTGGTCTTGCTGAGAGAATACTGATTAGTCTTCTCTTCGGGACAAATCGGATACACGGCCTCGCCGCGCAATTCATGCCACAACTCACCACCGATTTTACCCAAGAGCTGCTGCGCCCATGCCTCGGACTTTTGCACATAGTCCCAGACATTGCCTATCGCTCTCTTCTGCAAAAGAGCCACGGTGTTGGGCCCGAACCCGCACACCTTATCCAAAGAAATCGTTTTGAGAAAATGATGCAGTTCGTTGGCAGGCACCACGACAAAACCGTCCGGCTTTTTTACTTTCGACGCGATTTTGGCGAGCGTCTTGGACGCGCTCAAACCCACCGACACGGTAAGACCCAATTCCTGTTGAATGGTCTGCTTGATTTGCCAGGCGATTTTGGCGTAACCGGTGCGATACACGCGTCGCAGCCCCGAGATCTCGGCAAATGCCTCGTCTATGGAATATTCCTCCACGGCCGGCGTGTAGCGCCGGATAATGTCGAACATGCGCTTGGAATAAATGCTGTAGGTTTCGTAGTCACTGGGCAGACACACGAGATCGCGGCACATTTTCTGCGCCTCGAACAGTCGCATCGGCCGCCGCACCCCAAGGGCTTTGGCCTCGTAGCTTGCGCAGGCAACAATCCCTCGCTCCTTGCCTGTCACGACCGGGCGACCTTTGAGTTCGGGCCGCAAGGCCTGCTCCACCGACGTAAAGAACGCGTCGCAATCGATGTGCAGGATGGGATTGGGAAAAGCGGCCAGCGCGATCGGGCTACTTGTATTTGCGAACATTGGCCACGATCACAGCGCCGACAACAAACTCTGTCCGGGGCACAATGGGAGTATATTTTTTATTCGCGGCGCGTAGCGTGATGACACCCGCGTGTTTCTCAAAATACTTCATCGTCCATTCCCCGTCCACTTGGGCGATGACGATGTCGCCGTTCTTGGGTTCTCTGCCTCGCTCCGCGATCACAAGGTCGCCCGGCAATATGCCGGCGTCTATCATCGAGTCGCCCACCACTTTGACCAAATAGCTGGCCTGGGGTTTTTGAATGAGAAATTCATCCAATGACAGCGTGTCGCTCAATTCTTCCTCGGCGGGCGAAGGGAATCCAGCGCGCACGGTGCCCAGCAGCCTCAACCCGCCTCGCAGCGCGGGTGTCGGGAGAAGCCTCCCCTGCGCGTCTTGGCCAAGAATTTTTTTCTCCATCAAACGGCGCACGAGAAATTGAACGCTGCCTTTGGATCGATACGCAAACAAGCGCTGCATCTCGGAGAAGCTCGGCAGGCGCCTCCGCTTCTCGTAGAAGGACTTCAGCTTGGAGACAACAGCGAGAAAATCAATGCTTCGCGGCATAGCGGGATTATATTCATACTATCGTATGAATACAATAATTTTTGCGGCAGGTAGGTCATGCTATACTTATAGTCTATGGACAGCCAACGCCTCGCGCGACTTCTTGCCAAGATAGATGCATTGAACAGTCAAGACCCCAATCAACACGAACTCGCATATGCGAAACAATTAACCGATTGGGTACGACGATTAGAGACAAACCTTCCCGAAGAGCTTCTCATCGCCGCGCGCGGCCAGCACGTTTGTCGCTGGACCATTCCGCGCAGCCGCTATCCAATGAACCGCAAAGGTTATCTGCGCTGGCGCGAAGATCTGAAAACATTTCACGCCGATACGGTGGCTGGGCTCATGAGGCAGGAGGGATATTCCGAGGACGAAATCGAACATCTGCGGCAAATCATACGCAAAAGAGATTTTCAGGACCCCGTCACGCAGACAGTGGAAGACGCGCTATGCCTGGTTTTTTTAGAAACACAATTTTCCGATTTGCAAAAGAAAACCACGCCCGACAAGATGGCCGACATACTGCGC
>CAZOWS010000080.1:0-7522 GCA_964583365.1 uncultured Actinomycetota bacterium | reverse complement strand
ACGCCAATTACACCGGCGTAAAAAGCTTCGAGCAAAAAGTGGGTAATCAATTCTTTCGTTTTCGCATGCGAGTTTCTCATCAAGCCCCGGACACCACGCGTCTAGAATTTCTGGAGCCTACACCCAAAAAGGGTCAGGTCGTGATCGCGCACGGCAGAGAGTCCTGGAAAATGGAAGCGCCCGATACCAACCAGAGCTCCGTGCACTTCCGCACCGTGGCATCCTATCGCGGAATGGAAATTCGCAATGTCGGACTGTTGCTTCAAAATTACGAGGTGCGCTACGAAGGAACCGAGAGCGTGGCAAATCGAACTACGGACGTGATTGGAATTGTCTCCGGTTCGCAACCTAGCGTTACACGCAGAGTATGGATAGACCGCGTGAGCCGATTGCCTTTGAAATCCGAAGAGACCGTGAACAACAACGGCGAACCGCGCGTCAAACGATATTACTACGAGCAGATAAACTTCGTCGGGCGTCTCTCCGATAGTTTATTCGCTACCCCGATGCAACCTGGTAGCCGATCCCCCCTCCAGCAGCCTCGTGTGGACAATATCAGTCTAGAGGATGCTAAACTGCGCGCGCCGTTTGCGCTGCACGTGCCTGATTATTTGCCGAAAGGATTTGTCTTGGAACAGATAAGCTGGCTTGAGAGGCCCCCGTCGGGCTTCCTGCGCTTTCATTACAGCGACGGCATGGTGGCCTTGTCGCTTTTCGAGGAGAACGCCGCAAACTTCCAAGCGGCTGCAGGGGACAAAATTTACCGCATGCGCTCGGGACCGATCACGGTATTGCATCGCTACTGCAACGGCACGCATGCCACGCTGGTCGGCGAAGCAGCCGCCGAAGAAATGGTCAAGATGATGTCTTCTTTGAAGTCTTACGAATAATCTTAGGCGTTCTTTTCGGGGGGAATTTCTTTTTCACCAATGCCAGCGCCGCGGTCTTGTTTTTTATTTTGTTGTTCAACTGCGCGTCTTCAACGGCCGTAAGGATTTTTTTGAACAAGGGTCCTGGTTTGTAGCCCCGCTTGATCAAGTCGTGGCCAGTGATCAGCGGCTTGGGCCGAATCTCTTCCTCTCCGAATTCTTCTAATTTCTTTTTGCAAAATTCCCAATTGTCCAACATGCCGTGACTGGCGAGGCAATCGGCCCGGTGCATGGCCAGTTCTTCGGAAAACACCTCCGATTGAAGAAATCGCTTGAGGCGATTTTGCCGCATCTGGCGCACGTCTTTGAACTTCATATGCGTTGCAACGAGCGTCATGATCTTGTTGCGTTCATCGTTGGGAAAACGAAGTCGCCGTAAAATCTTGTCGGCCATCTCCACGCCCACCTCCGGGTGACCGTCGAATCGAATGCGCTCTGCGATGCGAAACGTGGCGGGCTTACCCACGTCGTGCAATAGCGCGCCAAAAGCCAACACGGTCGAAGGATTTTTTAAAAAGTCGAAGAGCATCTTGGTGTGCACGTACACGTCCCCCTCGGGATGAAACTCGGGGGGCTGCTGCACGCCCAACATCGTGCACACCTCGGGCAATATCTCCTGCAATAAACCGCTCTCGAGCAACATATCCAAAGCCCTCGGGACATTGTTGCCGCAAAGAATTTTTATCAATTCGTCGCGAATGCGTTCCGCGCTCACCTTGTGAATTTGGCCCGACAATTTCTTGATCGCGGAAAACGTGGCCGGGTCGATCTTAAAATTAAAACGGCAGGCAAACCGAATCGCGCGTATCAGCCGGAGCTTGTCCTCCGTAAAGCGCTGGCTCGGATCACCGATCGTTCGCAGCAACCCCGCGTGAATGTCGTCGATTCCGCCCACGTAGTCCAACACCTGATCTTTGACAGGATCGTACAACAAACCATTGATCGTGAAATCGCGACGCAGCACATCCTCTTTGGCGCTGGAGAAATGCACCTCTTTGGGCCTGCGGCTATCCAGATATTCCCCGTCCGAGCGGAACGTGGCGACCTCGAAGGCTTCGCCCTGTTCGACGACGAGAATCACGCCGAATTGCGCACCCACGGGCACCGTTCTCTTGAAAAGCTTCGTCACGGCCTTGGGCCGCGCACTTGTTGCGATGTCAAAGTCCTTCGGCGTGATCTTAAGAATTTCATCGCGCACGCAGCCGCCCACAAAATAGGCTTCATGGCCCGCCTTACGGAGTTTTTTAACGATGGCTAGCGCCACCTGGCGTTTTTCACCGGAGGGCAAGCGTGCCTTATCCGTCATGACTGCGAGGGTGGCAAAACGCCGACAGATTCTTCGGAGACCTGGGGAAGAAAATCCTCACCCTTACGATACGCATCAATCTTGGCGACTTTGTTGTCCAAATTTCGGTAGCTCGCCCCCGTGATTTCCTGGTATTTGATTTGGGATTTTTCTATGAGACCCCCAAGCGATTCGAATCGCTCTTTGAATATCTCAAAATCGCGCTGAAAACTTTGAATCAATGTGAGGATATTGTTGGCCCTTTTCTCGAAACGGAATATATCCGATGCCTGACGGATTATCGCCACGAACGCGTAGAGCGTGAACGGGGAGCAAAGAATAACCTTTTGCTTCATCGCGTCGTCGGCGATTCCTGGCGCCATTTCTTGAATAAACCCGAACACCTGCTCGTTGGGAATAAACAACAGCATGTAGTCCAATGTCTGCTCGTCCGGACTAATGTAGTCTTTCTTGGTAACTTCCTTGATCCTGTTTCTGACATCTTTCATGAACTCGGCTTGAAACTGCGCCCTGGCCTCGGGAGACTCACTATTGACGAGGGCCAGATAATTGTTCAGCGGAAATTTAACGTCCATGGAAACCTTGGACCCATTGGGCAGCAAAAAAACAAAGTCAGGGCGCGCGAGCGATGTGTCCTGGGCCTTGTTCTTGAGATAATGCACGCCTTCGAGGAAACCGCTCATGCGCAAAATATCCTCTGCAACCTTTTCCCCCCATTGCCCGCGGCGTTTCTCGCTGGCCAAAATGGATGTCAGGTGATGCGTGGTGCTCTGAAGAGCCGACACGGCCGTCACGACGTTGCCCAATTGTGCCTGCAAATTCCCGTATTTTTCCGTCCTGTCGCTTTCAAATTCTTTCACGAGCTTCGCGTACTTTTCCACGGCCTCGGACATTTGCGCGAGCGAATTACCTATTTGCTGCGCGTTTTGCGAGAACGCGGCCTGCCCTTTTGTCTGTTCATGGCCCAAGCGCTCGGTGGCCAATTGCAAAAATTGTTCGTTGGCGTTGCGCAAATGCTCCCCCACCCAAGCGCCGATTTGATCGCGATTTGTTTCGTCTTGCCGACCGCGCGAACGCAGGACAAAAAAAGCGCCCGAGGCCCCGAGTATCAAGGCTACGGGCAACAACAGCAGCAGCATGGTTTGGGACATGATCAGCGATAAACTCTGTAGTCTATGTCGGGGAAAATATTGTCTTTGCCTTCGATATCGGCCAGCCAGCCCTCGTCCACACTACCGCCTTGAACGTCTTCAAAAAGTTTCGTGAAACGGGCGACATGGTCGCGCGTTCGTTTTTTCGCGTAATCCACCATTGTGCCGGTTTTCATGATGAACGCCCAATCACTGGACTGCGCAAGCAAAAGTTCCCGGGCCATTTGATTCAGGGCTCGGCGTTCCAGCCCATAGGAATCGGGCTTGGTCCCTGCTATCCAAATCATTCTCTCCATGGCCTGATGGATGTGGCGGTATATCCAGTCGTTGCTGTTTTCCATCCATACTTCGTTGTAGCCCTTGTATCCCCAACTGGACATCGAAGGGGTCAGGACTTGCTGTCGCGGATTCTCTTCGAGATACTCACTCGGCGTGACCATGCGAATCGCATCCTGATCGTAATGCAGCTTGCGTATTAAAAAATCTATCCACATCGGACCCTCGTGCCACCAATGCCCGAACAACTCGGCATCGTAGGGTGAGACGATGATCGGCTTGCGCTTCAAATAGTCGTTCAAAAAATCCACCTGTTTCAAACGATTGAACATGAAATTGCCCGCATGCTCGGCGGCTTTCTCGCGCGCGCGAAAAGGATTGTACGGCTCTTTGTTGTCGCCAGGGCCCGTGATTTTATAATATTTGATTCCGATATTTTTGCGCTTGCCATCGGAGCTGATGAACGGACGCACGTAGTCGTATTCGAGATCCCAACCCACGTCGCGATAGAATTCGCGATATTCATAATCCCCGGGATACCCCTCCTGCGCGCTCCACACCTGCTTCGATGATTCTAGGTCCCGCGCGAAACAGGCGACACCGGCGGGCGTGTAGGCCGGCGCGAACACGCCGTAGCGCGGCCGTGGAGACCCATGCAAAAGCCCGTGCGCGTCGGTAAAGAAAAAGCGAATGCCCTCTTCTTTTAAATATTCTTCATGCCCGGGATAATAGCCACATTCCGGCATCCATATCCCTCGTGGCCTACGACCCAAATGCTTTTGATAATGATCCGCGGCCACCTTGATCTGCGCGCGCACGGCCTGCGGATACATGTCACTTAGCGGCAAAAATCCATGCGTGGCCCCGCAGGTAATGATTTCCAATTTGCCCAGGTCCTGAAATTTTTTGAACGCCTGCACGATATTTTTCCCGTACACATCCTCGAACACGGTGCGGCAATTTTGGAAATGGTTCTTGTACATGAGGGCCAGATTGTGAAAAGCAGGCTGCCAAACCGTGCGCTCCACTTCGCGCGAGGACAACTCGATTAATTTTCCCAGATGCCGCAGGTAGCGATTCTGCAAGAGCGGGTCGGTCAGCATCGAGATCAACGGCGGCGTGAGCGACATCGTCACGCGAAAATCCACGTTGTCGCGCAGCAACCCTTCGAACACGTTGATCAGCGGGATGTACGTCTCGGTGATGGCTTCGTAGAGCCAATCTTCTTCCAAAAAGGCATCGTGTTCAGGATGCCGCACGTACGGAAGATGTGCGTGCAGCATCAAACAGAAATAGCCTTTTTCGTTTGCTGGATTTTTTGCCATGGTAGATCCATTCCTCTTAACCCTCTCCCCGCGGGAGAGGGTAGGGTGAGGGGTGAGAGATTAGCCTGAGAGTTTTACTTTAAACCGTCTTTTTCTCTACGATCGGCGTGATCGTGATGGTGTCCACTTTATCCGAGGAAATCGCCGTAACGGGAATTTCCTGTTTGCCGTCGGGCAGAGCGAAACGGGCAGAAAAAGTGCCATCGGGGTTCAATTTTTTCTCCACGCCTTGAATCGTCAGCTTGGCGTCCGGGACGGTGACTCCGTACACGATCAATTCCGTATCCACGATGAGAAAAAATCCCCTATTTTTCTGCTCTTTTTTTGAAAACGAGCTCACCGCAGCGCTTCCACCGGAGGAATTCAGCGACTCGAATCTCTTTCGCATTTGCTTGCGAATATCACCGGAACTCAATCCGATTCCAAGACCGCCCGAAAGGCCATACACCTTGTCGTAATCTTCCAGTGTCATCCACTGTTCGTCGTACACCTCGGAGACGCCGGCTCGGGGTGTGTGCACTACGTTGGACCGCGCGATCAAGAAAAATCGACCGTCCGGAGCAAGAAATCCAATCTCCACGCAATAGGAACAATCCGCGCTGGGGGCCTGCAAATACCAATTGTTGGTGCCACCCGCAATGTCCAGGTCGCTCAAGCCATTAGGTTTTTCCGCCGTCGCGTTGTTCACGTCCAGAAGACGCAGGACAAGCCGCGAGCTGCTGATAATCTGCTCGCCGTATTGAGCCTTCAACGAACCCACTTTTGCTGACGTAATTTCCCAGTAGGCATGCATCCAATAGGGATCGCGCACCATGAGAACAGCCTTATCCTGGCCATAGCTTTGCGGGAATACGAATTCATTTTCCTTGGAAATTTGGGGTGTCGTGGGACCAACGTAGAATTTGCTTTCCTCCACCCTCTCTTGTATCGCCACCGGAGGAGCAGACGGGGCTTCTTTTTGCTCGGCCTTGATTGCAGTTACGCCCTGAGTCTGTTTTTTTAATTCCGCCACAATTTGGTTTTTCTTCATGCCTGCGACATTTTTGATTTTCTTTGTCTTCGCGAGTTTCACCAGCTCCCCCAATTCCATTTTGTCAAAGTCTATAGTGTCCATACATCGCCCTCCGCATAACCGTCGCTCCTCTGCCAAACGGCTAAGAAGCCAGTCTTTAGTATAGCAATAGATGGATTTATGTAAATGATATTTGGCGGGCCTTGGACGCCCCGAAGGCATACTGGGAAAGGATTTCCTTCAAATCCCAGTCCAGCGGTAATTGCACCACCGGACCGTTTTTCTTCTCGTAGATCAAATATTTGTTCTTGAGCGCAAAGTCGAATAGAGCGCGCGTGATGATCACGTCGTTTTTGCAATACTCGACGATTTCTTTGATTTTTCCTTCCTTGAACCATCGCAGCGATTGCAGCCCATCCGCCGACTTCGCCGCCTGCAGCGTGTGCTTGGCCAAATGGTCCAGGCTCAGGCGATGTCCCGCGGATTTATGAATTTTCTCCAAGAGATCAAACGTGGGAAGCGAGGAAAAGTCAAAATCCGTGTACCCGCGCAAGACGCCATAATCGAATCGCTTCACGTTGAACCCCACCACGAGATCCGCGGATTTCAACGCGGCGATCATCTCGCCCACATCTTTCTCCAAATACGCGTGGAGTTCGCCCGTGCTGGAATCCTCCACAACACCCACGGCCATACGCATCAAATGCGTGAGATGCCATCCGCCCACTTCATCCGCCCCGCGTTGTGTCTCGATGTCAAAAGTAAGTATTCGGGGCGCTCTGTCCTTGCGAGAAACAGCCTCCGGCGGCGATTCTAATATTCCCCCTCCCCCCTCGAGGGGGAGGGCGGGGTGGGGGGGCTGTCCTTGGCCTTCACTTGTCAGCGATCGAACGCCCAACAGATATTCCATCAATACTATCGCGCCGCGTTTGTCCAAAGGCCTATTCCCGTTGCCACATTTTGGTGAATGCACGCAGGACGGACACCCATCAGCGCACGAACACCCCTGCAGCAATTTCAATGTCCGGCCGATCAATTCCTCCACCACGTCGTAGCAACGCTCGGAAAGCCCGATGCCGCCCGGCACACCATCGTAAATAAAAATCGCGGATTTCCCAAGCTGCGGATGCAACGGATAGGAGATGCCTCCCACGTCCGAGCGATCGCACAACGCAAACAATGGAAAAAGTGAAATCATCGCGTGCTCCATCGCGTGAATCGACCCCATATAATGAAAACTCCGCGAGGTAATGCGCTCAACGAGTGATTGCTCTATCTCTATCCACAAGCCAACCGTCTCGAAAATCACGGGTGGCATGTCCAACGTATGCGAATCCAGAACCTGCTGGCCTCGCAGCGCCTTCTTGTCGTAGCCCGTCACACGCTCGGTCACTTTGAGCCGGCCCAATTTCAACATAAAATTCCCGGCAGGCCGCTCGCCACTACCGCTTTGGCGAGTGTTCGCCATGGAAGTAATGGAGGAACGCATTTTATCTTGCGATAGAATCGCGGTCTCCTTCTCG
>CAZOWS010000079.1:0-7645 GCA_964583365.1 uncultured Actinomycetota bacterium | reverse complement strand
CCTTGGGTTACTAGCGCGGCGAATATATCTCCCTGCAATCCTACATCCAATTGGTTTTTGTGATCCTCCGTGTGCACCGGCCCTGGGGCCGGGCTGCAGCGTTGGTCCAGGACCGCTTGCGTTACCTGGCAAATTTCCTTGAGCACGTACAAATGTTTGGCTTTGTCCTCCAGACTCAATGTCTGCCATGTCTCTGGGGTGTACAGCAATTGGGCTTTGGTCTTTATTCTGTCTATCGCTGCTTTTACGGAGTCGCCCAGCGTGTTCTGTTGTATGTACAATAAATCCCTCTTGAGTTCTGGGTCTTCTACTTCGGTGCGATGCACGGGGTTTAGGCCCTCTACTATCATCGCTTGACCATGCAACAATTCAACAATGGCATCTTTATTGGCCCCACCGAGATCCTTCGCGGAGTTTACCCTCGAGCGCAGCGAAGGGCTCAGGATGACAGGGGGGCTCGGGATGACAGAAGTATCGCTGGGATCATCCTTGTTCCCATCTTCCCATAGTCCTGCTTTGCGAAATGCCTCTTTGAGATTCTTTAAGTATTTGAGTCTCTCGTCTTCGTCGTTTCCTTCCAGCGTGAACTCCTTTACGAAGACGTCGAAGACTACGTCTTGGGGCTTTTTCTGGGGGGCGGTGACTAAAAAGTCGTATTGGCGGACCAGCGAGCGCACTACCTTTTGCAATGTGCCGATTCCGGGTGGCCGCGGTAGAAATTCTTCTCCTTTTTCTGCGGCTTCGGCTATGCGTTCTCTGATCTCTTGCATGAGGCCCAACAATCCGCTGTATTTTTGTGTGATGCCGTCGTCTCTTAGTATCGGTGTGTGTCCATCGGTTTGATACTGGGGTTCTCCGATGATTTTGGGGTTGAGCATGACTTCGCGTTTGTCTTGCTTCCTCTCGTATTTTGCGTACGGCGCTATTTGTCCTATCGCTTGATCCGCGGACAATGCCTTGAACTGCAAGATCAGATGCCGCTCTATGAATTCATCCGAAAACCCTTTGGTTTGATAGCCTGGGGTAAACGGGTTGATCGTGTGTATGATGCCAAAGCCTGGCTTGGCGTATATCTCGGTTCCGTCGGGCGCTGATACGTATCCTCTCTCCGCTATGTCGTTCAATATCGCTATGACTCCGGGATTGGCTTGGGAGGTTTCTTCTAATATCACTATGCGCCCTTCTTTCATGGCTTTGATGATTTCCTGCTCTGTGTATCCTGTCTTGAACTTCTTCATGCGATGTTGGAATGTTATTTCGTCTGCGTCGGTGGAGGGATCCATGGAGACGGGATTGATCTCGGGCCCGGACAATAGCTTGGCTATGGCTTTGGCCATGGTGCTTTTGCCTGTTTCTTCCTCTCCTACCAGGATGATGTTCTTGCCCAACGCTATGCCCTGCAATGTGCGGTACAGTTGCAGTCTGTTGTCTGCCGACTCTATCCATTTCTGGATTTCCTCGGGCACATTGCCCCGGCGTATTTCTGCTGCCTGATGTATTCTGATGCGTATTGGGTCCCATTGCTGGGAGGGATTGTCGCTTGCGTCTTGGGGAATTATGTTGAGATAGTCTCCGTCTGCGACAAATGATTTCTTTGTCAAGAGCAGCGGTTCTTGGGTGTCTGCGCTGTCGTCTTGAAAATGCTTTGTCATGCCCGTTGTTCTTGATGCAAATACATTCTCGTATGTTTTTTTGGGATCCTTTTCGGTGAAGTAATTAAAATAACCTACTATGCTGCTCCAACTGCGATGTTCCATGTCTTGGTGATTGTGGACGAAATGCCGGACTATGTTGGCTATGACCCGCGGGGATGGGGCACGTTGTAACTGATCTCCGATGGATAGTTCCGGTTTGAAGTCGGGGTTCAATAACGAGGGGGATTGTCGGCCTGTGTTCCATTCCCGCAATATCTGCGTCTGTTGCGCCTCATTGTAGCCTAGAAACTTTAGTCTCATATGCGCTGCTTCTGTGACTAGCTTGGTGATGATGGTTTTCATCTTGGCTTCGAATGCTTCGATTTGCGCTTTGTCCCATTCCAAAGGATAGAGTCCTTTGGCTTTCGCTTCTTTGCGCATGTACCACAGATGCATTTTTATTTCTTGATCGGGGGGCAGCCAATGTATGTCCACCGTTGTCTTGCGCCGTTGCATGGGTCTGTCGGCTACGGGGCCTGTGGATTGTATGCCTCCCCGGCGATAATTCACCGTGGTGACCAGGCGGCTTAGGGGATGATTCTTTTGCCATTGCGCTTTCTCTATGCCTGTTTGGTCATCTTCCCACCATGGATGCGTGCCGCTGGATACCGAGGCTTTCATGGCATTCCATTTCTCGGTGTAGATTTTGTGCCCTTCGTCTACGACGGGTATCTTTCCGTTATGCAGCGCCCTGGTTATGGCGGAGGGTGTTTGTGTGGTGGATCCATCCTCTTTCTGGCTTAGGCCTGCGCGAGAGAAAAAGTCTTCCTTCTCGAACTGTTCATGCCCGGCGATGAACACCGAGTGAATGTTCAGCATGCTGTATGCCGCTCGCAGTATTTCGTCTTTGCCTAGCCCTGTCTCTCCGCGTACTTGCACCAGCGTGGGCGGCTTTTCATGCTGGGGGTCTTCTTTCTCCAATGCCAGGTCTGTGGCCAATTGCCAGCCTGCGGGGCTCTCTTGCAATAGGGTGACGGCTCTGTTGCTGGGGTCAAAGCCGAGCATGAGTCCGCTCTGGTCTTCGTAGCTAAATTGCATTCTGTCCAGCGGTTTTCCTGCCGGCCAGCCTAGTACTGATTTGTAGTCTTCTCCCACTTGGGCTATGCGCAATTCTCCTGCTTGGATTTTCCACCGTATGCCGTTTTTGCCCGTGTGCTCGATTTCGCCTGCTGTGTTTTGCTGGCTTGCGGGCGTTTGCGTGAGCGCTTCGGTGATGTTGAATGTCGCTAGGACGCGCGATTGTTCGCTGCTTGTTTTCATCTCTACGTTGATCTCGTTGCCGGTTATGGGACGTAGCAAATATTTGCCGTCCGGAGAGAATGAAGTGTAATCGTGGTCTGCGTCATACATGGTCATGATGATGTCCAAGAGCGCATCTTCATTGCCGTCTACGTCGGGCACTAGGATGGGTTCCAAGTCCATCCCGGGGCCACGCGGGCCGCGGGCGAAGCGCTGCACGGGCCTGCCGGGTTTGTCGTACACCAGATACGAGCGGCCATCGGGGTGCTTCTCGACATAGAAGTGACGGTAATGCTGTTCGCCGTCTATGCCTTCGAAGGGGATGCGCTCAATGATTTCGGCTTTCGGGGATCTGAAATACGGATGCATGTATTCCAAATACGACTTCGCCATCAAACCAAGAAACCCCGTAAGCCCAGAAAAGGAGCCGCGCCATCCCTGCGGCATGCGAGGCATAGGAAGATTGTCTCTCACCTTCTTCATCAGCTCACGCGGCAAATCAGACGGCTTGGCAGGAAGCACCGAGCGTTTGGGCCCATAAATGGCGAGCATTTGCGCGCGCGCCGCTTCATCGCCCACGCTGACGCCGAACACCCACGCGTCATTTTCGTCGGCATATCGAATGACTTTTTTGATCTCCAGGCTCTCTGGGCTTGTCCCATAAAGATTGGCATCTCCAATGGACAGCAACATGCGCGTGCTTTGATCGGATCCCAAATCCGGGCTTTGAATCAGTTTGTTGACAAAGACGGCGAGGCTTTCCACGTCCTTGGTTCCCCCACCGGCTTGCAGACATTTCATCAGATCAAAAATCATGCGTTCTTTGCGCAGCCCACTTTTTTTGCTCTGGTCCAACGTCAGAATATTCGTGTAACTGGTGTCGAAGAGACCGACTGCAAATTCGATAGGCTCTGCGCCTGCATCTTCCAATTCTCTGTTCAAGTCGAATAAAACCTCTAACAATACAAAGGCCGCGAGCTTTGCGTACGTGATGCGATCGCCTCCATCTTCTCCCATGGATTGGCTACGATCGATGAGCAACGTGATTTTTAACGGCTTGGGCCGTATCTTGACGCGCTTTTTGAAAGCCTTTTGCCCCATGATGGCGCGCACAAAATTCTTAATGTTTCCGCCGGATGTGCGCCACTGGCCCCATGCATCGCCCTCTTGCGGAACAAGCAGCGGACGCCACTCCTTTTTTGTTTCCTTAATAAGCGACTCCATGGGTTTGTAATATTCTTCCTGATAAATTTTGTTTTCTTCGGGCGTCAGCCCCGTGCGTTTGAACAGCGCGTCGGGCGCTGCGGCTTCGTTGATGTTCAGCCATTCATCACTGAAGAGACCCTGCACGGGCTCCTGCGGCGCGGGCGGGGACGGTGCAATGTCCTTGCCATATTTATCTACGATTTGTTTCAAGCCCCCCAGAGGCATCTTGTTCAAATCTATGGGCGGCCGCTCTTCGGATAGCGGTGGCGCAGGCGGTTCCGTAGAGGGCGTTGGCGGTTGTGCCGTTTGATCCGGAGGCGCAGATTCCCTACCGCCTGGTTCCGGAGCGCCGGACTCCTTTCCAGCCGACCCAGAGGCATCACCCTTTTGTTTGTCTTTCTGTCCGCGTTTCTTTTCTATGTCGGCCATTGTCTGCGCCAATTGCCCAAGCTTTTGGGAAATATCCTTGAGAATCCCCTTCATCTGCCCCTGCGCGGTTTTGGCATCGCCCACATCGCCTTGCATTTGCTTCGCGATTTGTTCCAGTCCACGCGCCTTTTCGCTCACGTCCGAAAAATCTCTTTGGCCTGGCGGCTCGGCCATCGTGTTGCCAAGACTATCTGCCGTGGCCTTAAGATCATTGGCTTTGTTCAGCAACTTATCCAGCTTGTTGAGCAACTCTTGCGCCTTTGCCAGCATGCCTTGATTGGCATCATGCACATCCTGTCCCAGCTCGGGCGTGGGGAGGCCATCCAATGCGGACTGCGTGCCAGACGCCTGCTGCTGCGCCCCGCTTTTCACGCCGCGCCCTTGGTTCATCAATTGATGCGCAAGATCTTGAATTTGCTTTGCGGCGTCTTGAATTTGCTTGGTCGCCTGCTGCGCCTTAGTCTCATTGGCTCCCGACAGGCCATGGGCGCCGGCCTGCACTTGACCACTTTGCGCCTTAACGCCGTCCAACGGCTGCGTCAACTGATTCAAGTATTTTTCCATCGCCTGCGTCATGCCATCCAAAGCGTTTAATTGTTGCTGCGCTGTGGCGCCGCTTTGCGGACGACCACCGGGCTGCGGGGGGCCATACTGCTGCTGCCCACCAGGCCCGCTGGCCGGACGCGGAACTCCCATCTGCGCCGGCATAGGTTGGCCGCCGGACATGCCCGGCATGGGTATGGATATCGTTATGCCTTGGCCTGACCCCGGCATCGGCTGCCCACCTGGCATGCCCGCGCCAGGCCCCGGCGCTGGGGCACCTTGTCCATCGCCTTTTCCACCGCCCTGCGACTCCCCCGTCATATTGGGTGGCTGATCCATGTTGGCAAAATTCTCCATCGCCTCTTGCATCTTCTTCAGCACCGCCTTGAGTATTGCCTCCTGCTGCTGTGGCGTAAGCTGATCCCATAGCCGCTGCGCCATTTCACGCTGCTGATCGCTAAGGCGCTGCGCGTCCTCGTTCATCATCTGCGCGTAAGTGCGCTGCAGCTTTTCATCCTCGACTGCCTCCTCATAAAGCTTTTGATACACAGGCCAAATGTTTTTGCTGACTACGCGCAGCAAATCCTCATCGCCAGGCAAGCCTTGCGTATCCAATTTGAGCATGATGTCGGCCCATCCGCTTGGCTTGTCCTTGGGATCCAGACTCCCAAAGGTTTCCCATACGGCTTTCTCCAATTCCACATCCTTCACGCGCGGGTCCATGAGTGTCTCGAGAGGATCGGAACTATCGGGGTCGAAGTGATAAAAACGGTACATGAGACTGTCGAGGAATTTCAGATGGCGCGGAAACGCATTGAAATTGCCCAGCGCAAGAAGCTCGTTGCCCATTTCGTAGCGATCCTTCAGCGCGCTTTGCACCCATGAGGCGGCTGGGCTGTATTTATCAGCCAGTCGTCCTTTGCGTATCATGTCTGCATTCGTGATGAGGGCCTTATGAATTGTGTAGGGCAGGAGAAGCATTCTCCACAACAGCGCGAAATTCGATTCCTTCGCCAACGGGTCTTTTGCATAGACATAATCTTTGCCGTGGAATTGATATCCCATCGCGATGATGAGCTGGCCGATGCCGCGTAGCAAACCGGCCTTTAATTGTCCTTCCGTGTCATGGGGATCTTTGCCGTCCCATGGCCGCGGAAACATATCGGAAAGCACCCCGCGTATCACGCCACTGCGGCCCTGCTCGGGTTGATACGACCACCAACCAGCCTCGACGTCTTCGAATCGCACTGTCCTGCCCACGTAGCCCGAGGCATATCGCTCGAGCTCGCCCTTGAAACCATCTTGTCTTCCTTCCTCTCCCGTGATGCGCTTTAGAATTTCCTTTTCAGGCGCTGCGCTACGCAGCGATGCCAACGCGAAAAAGTCGCGTAACGCGCGCAAAGGCTTTTGCCTCGTTTCCTCGGAATGCGACATGAGAACACCGGCCAAAACCATAGCCGCCGTCATGTCTTTGCCGTAGCGCTCTATCATGTGATCAGCGTTCATCTCCAAGCCCGCATAAACGCCGCGCGCCGCCAACACCAGCAAATCCGTGCCGAAATACCCGGCCATGCGATCCGAAACTCCGGGCTTGATCATAAAACCCACATCTCCCTTAGCGCCCATCGCCATGCCTTTGTTGAACAGGGCTTGCACGGCAGGGCCAAACTCGCTTTCGTATTCGCTCAAGGATTTCTCGCCCTCTTCCCATGTCGGCTTCGCGTGCTTGATACGCTCAATCAAATCTATGGCCCAGGTAATCTTTTCCCATTCGGGCGGAATCTTTATCTCCCCGAGAACAGCGAGATGATGAATGAGTTCGTGCTTGAGCGTGGAGCGAAGAACCAATTCGCTGTCGGTGTGCCCGATAACGACACGGCGCAATGCGAGATTTGTTGTTCCGAACGCATTGATGCCCTTGGTCATATTGACCAAAGCGCCGAGAATATACGGACGGTTTGCGGAGAAATCCCCTTCCAGAATCGTGTCGGGGAATTGATTGCTCCAATGCGTCGTGCGAATGTCGGCAAGCAATTTTTGCCGCATGTGATCGCGCCTCGACGCGTCGTCGTAGAGTTCGGTGACGACTTCGTCCACTATCGTTTCAATGCGCTTATGCGTTTGCGCATCGAATTGCTCTCTGCCAACACCTTCTAGCTCTTTACGCAATGTCTGCGAATCAAAAACATGCCCAAATCCGCCGGCCTCAAATTCTCCCAATTGGCCGCCCATCCATTCCGGACGCACGCGCCCAGCTTTAAGAATTTCGATGGAGATTTGCGCGAGTTGCTCGTCGGTAATGCCCTGCACAGCCTTGGACAGCGGCCCGACCAGTACCAGCATGTATCCGTACAATGCCTTGAAATGTTTTGCCTCGTCCTTGTCCGCGGCCTCCACCATCGCGCATTTGAGCTCGTAATAGTGTTCGATCAAGCCTTTCGGCGTTGTGGGCAGAACCTTGAGCTTTTCTTCGGCAATGCGTTGAGCGGCTTCCCGCGCTTCGTCGTTGCTAGGAAAAGCAGACCTGGGGGCTA
>CAZOWS010000078.1:0-6826 GCA_964583365.1 uncultured Actinomycetota bacterium | reverse complement strand
TGTCCGAAATGCCATGCCTACCTTCATGCTTGTCTGAATTGCCGCCTCTACGATAGAGGCGCGCATCAGCAATGCCGCAGTTCCACGACAGATTTAGTACAGGACAAACAGAAGGCAAATTTTTGTGAGGAATTTGATTGGCGGCAGGACCAAGCCACACAGCCCGGTACTCAAAAAACAGGCAAGGATTGGGACAATCTTTTTAAATCTGATTAATAATTTTCTTAAAAGCTGCTGGATGTTTTGAGTACTCGGAATGCCGACCCGATCTCACGAAAAATTCTTTAGGGGGCGCAGCGGCCTCGTATAATTTTTTTGCGAGTTCAAAAGGAATCATCTCGTCGTCTTTGCTGTGAAGGAAAAATTTAGGCATCGTGATATGCGGGACTTTACTAATCGAGTCAAATCGCTGTGTCAGGAACCAGTGAACAGGGACGTTAGGAAAACGGAGTTTCGCGATATCCGCGATATTGGAAAATGTCCCCGCGGTAATCAATGCCCGGGCCTGAACTTTGCTAGCCAAATCTATCGCCGTTGCGCCGCCCAGGGATTCCCCAAATATCACTATATGATCCGGCGCGATTTTTCTGACTTGTGTCAAGTATTCGTACGCGGCCATCGTATCCTGGTACAACCCTTTTTCTCTCGGTTGTCCTTCGCTTTTTCCATAGCCCCGATAATCAAAAATGAATATGGCCAAGCCTAAACGATTAAACATGTACAGTGCCGCCACACGATCAGACATGTTCCCGGCGTTTCCGTGCATAAACAAAAGATAATATTTTGCTCCTTCTTTGGGTAAAAACCACGCGCTAAGACGGGTCCCGTCGGAGGCCCTCAATTCTATATTCTCATACTCTAATCCAATATCTACAGGTGTATGGCGCCATTCCACGGTGGGGTGAAAGAGTCGACTTGCCTCCAAGCGCTGAAGGCGTTCAAATACAGGAGGCACAAGGAATATGGCTGCTATGACGGCAATTATGGCAGCTATAACTGCGACGGCAAAAAGTTTTTTCAATGCAGATGTCTCATCTCAAAGTGTTGATGAAAGGCTTGATATATTCGGACCGATAAAAACATGTGTTTTTATAAATTATGTGTATAATACCGCTTCGTGGATATCTAGTCACCTCTATACGTTGTGGTCGTCATAGTAAACGCTCCCCCTCCTTTGTAAGGAGGGGTTAGGGGAGGTAGATAGGAAGGTAGAGATGTGCATGACTTATTGACTCTACCCCACCTTGCCTCCCCTTACAAAGGGGAGGGAAAATGCCGCGTACAGCTTTTCAAGCGAGGGGAAATAACAATGAGCATTGAAAAAGCATTCGAAAACAAAAAAGCTTGGCATCTGAAATTGCATAGTGCGCTATGCGTCGAAGAGGGGATCTCGCTGGGCGAGACGATTCGCCAGATGCAGGAGCGCAATACGGGTTGCGTGAATGTGCTGCGCAAGAAGCGCGTCGTGGGTGTTTTTACCGAGCGAGACATTTTAAGGAAGGTGGTCATGGCACGCGCATCGCTCGCCGATACTATCGAAATGCACATGACCAAGGATCCCATTGTAGCTAATCGCGATACGTCCGTGGGTGAGATTATGCACCTGATGGAGATGAACGAGATTCGGCATGTGCCGCTCGTGGACACGCGCAAAGAGTTTGTCGGCATTGTTTCCATTCGCAACATCATTGATTTTCTCGCAGAGCATTACCCTGCAGAAGTGTTGAATCTTCCACCCAAATTGGACCAAAGAAGTCGCAACGTGGAAGGAGGCTAGCTGTGATCGTAGTACGCAAAGACTTAGACGAAGTAACAATTCGATTTGCAGGTGACTCGGGCGATGGCATTCAGTTGACGGGCATGCAATTTACGGATACAGCGGCTTTGGCCGGCAACGACATCAGCACGTTGCCGGATTATCCGGCCGAGATTCGCGCGCCGGCCGGGACGCTTCCGGGCGTGAGCGGTTATCAAATTCGATTTGGTTCCGGTGATATTCGTACACCCGGGGACGAGCCCGATGTGCTGGTGGCCATGAATCCCGCGGCGTTGAAAGTGAATCTCATGGATTTGGCGCAGGGTGGACAGATCATCGTCAACGAGGATGCGTTCAAAGAAGCCAATCTCAAAAAAGCCGGCTACAAGACCAATCCGTTAGAAGACGGATCTTTGGGCCGTTATCGTGTTACAAAAATTCCCCTGACCTCTCTCACGGCCAATGCATTAAAGGATTCCGGACTGACATGGCCGCAAATCGAACGCTGCAAAAATTTCTTCGCGCTCGGCATCATGTATTGGCTTTACGACAGGCCACTGGATTACACGCTCAAGTGGATAGACGCCAAGTTTGGAAAGGTCCCCGAGATAAAAGAGTCCAACGTCAAGTCTTTGAAGGCCGGGTATCACTACGCAGATATCACCGAGTTGTTCGGCGATTCTTATCACGTGCATGCGGCCAAATACGAACCCGGAACCTATCGCAAAATATCCGGCAACGAGGGCACGACCATAGGTCTGGTCGCGGCAGCCAAGCTGGCAGGCTTAAAATTATTTTATGGGTCCTATCCGATTACTCCGGCCAGCGACATTCTTCAAATGATGGCTGGATTCAAGGAATTCGGCGTGCTGACATTTCAGGCCGAAGACGAAATCGCTGCTGTCACCTCGGCAATTGGCGCGGCCTACGGAGGGAATTTGGGCGTTACGGGAACAAGTGGTCCCGGCTTGGCGCTTAAAACCGAAGGCATTGGACTGGCCGTCATGGTGGAGCTGCCGCTCGTGGTCATCGATGTGCAGCGCGCGGGGCCCAGCACAGGCATGCCGACGAAGGTGGAGCAAGGCGATCTGTTGCAGGCCTATGGCGGCAGGCCTTCCGAGTCACCCGTATGTATTTTGGCCCCGGCAACGCCTGCCGATTGTTTTACCATGGCGATGGAAGCCGTGCGCATTGCGGTTCAGTTCATGACGCCCGTGATTTTTATGTCGGATGCGTATCTTGCGAATGGTGCCGAGCCATGGCGTATTCCCGACATCGCTACATTGCCCCGTATTACGGTCAAGCGTCCGATCCCGGGCGAGAAATTTTTCCCGTATCAACGCGATGCAGAACACTTGGCAAGACCTTGGGCTATCCCTGGCACGCCCGGCCTAGAGCATCGCATCGGCGGGTTGGAGAAGGCCGATGTCACGGGCAACGTGAGTTACGACCCCGAGAATCATGAAAAAATGTGCCGCTTACGAGGCGAGAAAATCGAGCGCATCGCCAACACCATTCCCGACGTGATTGTGAACGGGGATGCAGAGGGCGAATTATTGATCGTGGGCTGGGGTGGCACGCACGGTGCCATCACGACGGCAGTGGACTATCTGCGCAAAGATGGCAAGTCCGTCTCAAGCATTCATCTGCGCTACTTGAATCCATTCCCCAAAAATTTAGGCGAAGTATTGAAGCGTTTCAAAACAGTACTGGTCGCCGAATTAAATTTAGGGCAATTACGAATGTTGTTGCGCGCGCGCTATTTGTTAGACGTGCAAGGCCTCAATAAGGTCAAAGGGCGACCCTTCAAAATTGCGGAAATCATGGCCAAGGCCAAGGAGATAGTGGGATGACGACCGAAACATTGGGACAAAGCGAAATCAAATTAACGTCGAAAGACTTCGTCTCGGACCAGGAAGTGCGATGGTGTCCGGGTTGCGGGGATTACTCGATCCTGGCGCAGGTGCAGCGCACGTTGCCGAATTTGGGGATTCCAAAAGAAAAGTTCGTTTTTGTCTCGGGCATTGGGTGCGCCGCGAGATTTCCTTATTACATGAATACCTATGGTTTTCATACCATTCATGGACGCGCGCCGGCCATCGCGACCGGCTTGAAAGTTTCGCGTCCGGACCTGCAAGTGTGGGTTGTAACTGGGGACGGTGATGGGTTGAGCATAGGCGCGGGAAATCTTCTGCACGCGATGCGCCGCAACGTGAACATCAAAATTCTTCTCGTGAACAACAGAATATACGGTCTGACCAAAGGCCAGTATTCGCCGACCTCCGAAATGGGCAAAAAAACTAAATCCAGTCCGTACGGCACCGTGGAAACGCCCGTGGATCCCCTCTGCGTGGCGCTGGCCTCGGAAGTGACCTTTCTCGCGCGTACGCTGGATTCCGACCCCAAGCACATGGTGGAGGTGTTGACGCGCGCTGCGAATCACAAGGGCACGGCCTTCGTCGAGATATGGCAGAACTGCATTATTTTCAACGACAAGGCGTTTGGTCCCGTATCCGCACGAGAGACACGCGACGACAGGATGTTGTTTCTCGAGCATGGCAAGCCGTTGATTTTTGGGTCAGGCCAAAGCAAAGGGATTCGCATGACCGCTGAGATTCAGCCCGAGATCGTAGAATTAAAGAACAAAGGCAAGCCGCCCAATCTGTGGGTGCACGACGAAAAGCTGTGGCGCTCCGCGCCAGCCTATCTTCTCGCGCGCATGAAATATCCGGAATGGCCCGTGCCGTTCGGCGTTTTTCGTGCGGTGGAAAAGCCGACTTTCGACGAGAGCGTTAATGGGCAAGTTGCGGCGGCACAGGAAAAAGTGGGTGGAGAACCTAATTTATCTAAGTTGCTAGCAGGATACGAAACCTGGGAAGTTAAATAGGCGAGAGGAACGAGTATGGAATTCATTTGCCCGGCTTGCGGCCATCAGAACCTGGAAGGTGCGGACCATTGCGACGAATGCATGGCGGCGCTCGTGCACGAGGATGTTCCCAAACCCATGGAGGGTTTGCAGCAGAAGATTTTGGGCAAGACCTTGCGGGATTTGAATCCCTTGTTCCCATTGCTGATTCCTGAGGACATGGCGATTCGCGCGGCGGTTGGAAAAATGCTGACGCGCAACGTAGGCTGTGCGCTCGTGGTGAAGGACAACAAATTGGTGGGGATAGTGACGGACAGAGACATATTGCTGCGTGTGGCGGGAAAAAATTTAGATCCGGAGACGGCTCCCGTGTCGGCGATCATGGTGCGCAATCCCGTGGCACTGAACGAAGAAGATTCCATCGCGTACGCGCTCAACAAGATGTCGGTGGGGCGTTATCGCCATATACCATTTCTAAAAAACGGCGCACCATCCGGATTCGTCTCGATCAAGACCATATTGCGCTTTCTTTGTAGGAATTTGTAACAAACTGTCATCCTGACTTGGTCATCCTGAGCGCAGCGAAGGAGCTCCATCGGATAACAGAGTAGATCCTTCGCTGCGCTCAGGATGACAGTTTTGCCATGTGTAAATTTTCAGTTGAAAAGTCTCTAAGCCGACGCTATAGTTTCACCTTCACCGGGAGGCCGCATGAATGCTAGTTTGTGGGAGATGTTGAAACATGGCGGGGCGTCTATGTACCCGCTTGCGCTCGCGTCTATTTTTTCGCTCGCGATTATCATCGAGCGCATTTGGACTATTCGGCAAACCGTACGAAAATCTCGTGAGATACGCGACAAAATCGGCGCTTTTCTCAAACGCAATCAGCCCGAACAGGCCGTGTCTGTCTGCCGCCTTTCGCCGCTTGGGAGTATGTACGAAGCGGTTTTGACCGGATACGCGGGCGGTGAGGATAGATGGGATCGCCTGATCGAGCGTCGGCGATTGGATCAGGTTGCGACCTTGCGCAAAAATATTTGGGTATTGGGCACTATCGGCGCCTTGTCGCCGTTCGTGGGACTTTTTGGGACCATACTCGGCATCATTGATTCTTTTCGCAGCATTGCGGTCACGGGGTCGGGCGGATTTTCTGTTGTCTCTGCCGGCATATCGGAAGCGCTTGTCGCAACAGGGGCAGGACTTATCGTGGCTGTGTATTCCGTGTTTGCGTACAATTATTTCACGATGCGTATCGGTGGCGTGTCCACGCAGTGGAGAAATGATTTGGAAGATTTGCGGGATTGGGTAGCTGCCCCCGCACTTGCCGCCAATGGCCGTTCGTAGCCCCATCAGCGAAGAGAGTCAGGAGATTTTTGCGGAGATCAACATCACTCCGCTCACCGATATTTTTCTGGTGCTGTTGATTATTTTTATGGTGACGACCACAACGCTGGTGATGCAGGGCACCTCGGTGCATTTGCCGCAATCCACCACAGCGTCCAATCAGCCTTCGGGCGTGATGATAACGCTGACGCGGGACAAAGAAATCATGGTGGACGATGAGGTGGTCACGCTGGAGAATTTGCGATCCACGGTGGAGAAGGCGCTGGCCAAGACAAAAGATAAAGTCGCGATATTGCGGGCGGACAAGGACGTGAACCTGGGCGAAGTCGTTCGCATCATGACGGAGGCGCAGCGCAGCGGCGCACTGAAGCTCGCGATTTTAACGGAACCCGAAGGGAAGAAGAAAAAATAATGGAAAATATATTGAAGTCCATTTTGCAGACGGAGCAAGAAGCTGAAAAGTTGATCGCCGACGCGAAGATTGCGGCGCAAAAGATCTCCCAGGATGGCGCACAGGCGGCTGGGGGATTAAAAACAGAAGCCGAGAAAAAAGCGCGCGAAAAAGTGGAAACCCTTTTGTCACGCGTTCGCGAGGAAGCCTCTGCGGGCAAGGATAAAATTCTTGCCCAAGCTGGGCAAGTCGCGCAGGGTTTGGATAAACAGGCTCAGGAAAATATGTCCAAGGCCGTGACGGCCGCGCTGAATCGTCTTTTGGCGGGCTAAGTGGCCCATTTCATAAATACGGTCACATTTGAACAACGCTGCATCCACACCTGCTACGTTGCTCCTCCTCGCCATAGTACTGTGACTATGACTCGTCGTCGCGCCTTGCAGGTGCGGCGCATCGTTGCTCAAATGCG
>CAZOWS010000077.1:0-7718 GCA_964583365.1 uncultured Actinomycetota bacterium | reverse complement strand
AATCGAACCATATCGCTTAGATGAGTTACGTTCTCGCGCGTGATCGTAGTAACCACGTTCAACCCCTTGTAACCGTCGAACCAGTCGAGTGCTTTGCTCACTTTTCCAAAATGCCCTTTGCCCCGAAGCGCATCGTTCGTTTTCTCCAACGGAGAGTCCAGCGACAACCCAATATTGATGCCGCACTTTTTTATAAAGGCGACGTCCTCCAAAGAAAGCAAAAGCCCGTTGGTCTGCAACCCAAAATGCACATCGTCGCGATATTTCTCGATGATCGCAAACAGCGTATCCTTCATAAGCAAAGGCTCGGTGCCGTGAAAAATGATAGACCCCTTCACGCCCTTTTCACTGAAAAAGTTTTTTGCCTTCGTCACGAGAGATTCCAATTGGGCAAAGGTCATGTTGCGCGCCCGCTTCTTCACTTTCTGCGGCAAATAGCAATACGCGCAGCTAGCGTTGCACGCATCGTTGGGATTGACGTACAAAAGAATAATATCGGTCTGGAAACGGAATTCCCGCATTTCACCGAGAATTCTATCCTTCTCTTTGGCGTAGAGATGCTCGAGCTGCCGATCCGACCCAACACCCCAGAAATTCGTCTCCGGCTCAATCTTGAATTCTTTATTCCCAACCCGAACTATTTGAAACACAAACCCCTCCTGTCCCCTTAATACGGCGAATCCTCACTCTGCATAACGTAATGCGTAAGCCCTGCCCCTTTGACCTTGCAAACCAATCGATAACTCATACGTCCTCCTTTAATGGTTTACTGGAGAGGGACAAGACATATTGTTTTCAGGGGACTCGCGCAGGCGCGCAAAGCTTGGTTCGTCCCGGCGGCTTCATGCCGGGACGATTTGCGCGCCGAGCGGTAGCGGGCGGCCGCCGCCGGAGCGGCCGAACCGCGTCCCCTGAAAATAATATGTCTTGTCCCGCTCCATCATCGGTAAAAATCTCCCCCGCTTCGCTTAATTCTTAGCTGTACTGCAACAACAATTCCCCTCAAGCAATCCCCTGATTTTGGCCGGCCGCAACAGCGTGATTTTGCCGCGCGACATTTCCAGCCAATCTTGTTTTTTCATTTTGCTAATCGCGCGAATCGTCGTCTCGACGCGAATACCCGTGATGCCCGCGATTTCCCGATGCGTGACCGGCAGCACGTCTCCGAAAATTTCTTCCAGCCGCAACAATGTCTTGGCTATGCGCAACTCCACGGGCTCGTAGAGCATTGCGATGGACTCGGCCATGTGGCGAATGCGATGGCAACAAATGGCGAGCAGCTTCTCGTCGAACGTGGGATTCGTCCGAATCAACGCCAACACATCCTGGGACGGAATCGAAGCCATCACGCAATCCGTGACCGCAATCGCGGTGGCGCTATAAGGAAGCTGATCAAAAACGGAAATACCACAAATCGCCTCGCGCGGCGTCAGCAAGTCTATCGTCACGGATTTATCGCCGAACGCTTGCTTCGTCAATTTCAACCATCCCTCTTTGATGACCCACACGGCTTTGGCAGGCTGGCCTTCGTGAAATACCACTTCTCCTTTTTTAAAGGAAATCTCCTTGGCATGACTGGCAAGCACACTTATGTCATGCGCGGGCAGAACCGAAAAAGGCTCCGATTTCAGGAGAAGCGATTTCATGGGCGGGATTGTCCTACAAAAGTCCTGCACCCTTTATGACGCAGGACAGGTTAAACAGGTTGATTCTCCTGCAGCTTGCGCGGGTCCGAGATAGTGATTTTGCCCCGCTGCGCGGTGACCATCTTCTCCTTCTTGAGCAGCGTGAAGACGCGAATCGTCGTCTCCACCGTGGTGCCCGCCATCTCGGCAATTTCACGGCACGTGAACGGAATCGTGCCGCCGAATTTGCGCGTAAGTGTCGCCAATACATTCAGAATGCGGTCTCGGACAGGCTCCTGAGAATGACAATTGCGTCGCTCGGAGACGCGCAGTCTGTCGCAGAAAAAGCACAGCATCTTTTCGGCGAACGCCGGGTACTTACGCATCCAGCCCGAGAAAACTCCGATAGGAATCCGGGCCACCACACTGTCCACCGCCGCAACCGCATCCGAAGGATAGGTCTTCTTGTCCAAAGAGGATAGGCAGCAAAACACGTCTCCGGGCGCCATCACGCAATTGGTCAGCGCCCTGCCCTGCGAAGTATATTGAGTGAGATGCACGCGGCCTTCTTTGAGTAGCCACACAAAATCAGCCCTGTCTTCCGCGTGAAAAAGAACACTTCCCCGGGTATAGGACTTTTGCGCCGCGCGATCCGTCAAAACTTTTCGCTCCGACTCAGGCAGCAATTCGGCAATATTGAAATTTTTAACCAGAGCACCCATGCGACTATGATAGGAAATTACAGATGGAAAGCCCACTGCGCAGAACATGATTTACATCATATTTTTAGAGTTGCCCCACCGATTGAATCAGGCCGGGGCGCGAGCCATTGGGATGGCTAATGGCCTGCATGGAAGCATTGAAATCATAGAACATCGGCGGCTCGTACGAACAACCCTTTTTCAGGCGCTTGGCCTCCCGTCGCAACTTAATCAAAATAAATCGTCCGATCAACGGGGCGCTGATGCGTGCCTTAACGCCGAATTCCTTGTAAATATCCTGTAGAGTCACGTTGATTCTTTCGCGCAGCTCGTTTTTATCGCGGCACCAATGGCGCGCGGCCCACAACGCCCCCGCGTAGGTAGTTGAAAGCTCCCTCGCCTCCCAAGCATATCGCCTCTGAATCCTCTTATCCGGATGGTTTTTGTATTGCTTCCATCCGGCAAGAATGGTGCGCGCAATGCGTACCACGCTGGGACCGTTCACGTCAAAATCGTTTTGGAATGCATCCAAAATCATCTGCGATTCCTCGCCGCCCTGAATGTGCGGATGCCGAAAATTAAACCGGAGCTGTCCGTGCATGTCCGCCTCGTCGCTCTCACTCAGCTCCATCAACGTCTGTTTGGCCGCGTGTTCGGCGTGAAGGGCGGTTCCGGGTATCGGCGTGTAGAGCATGAATTGATGAAAGTCCGTGTCGTGACACACCGCGTGGGCGATCGCATCCCCGATATTGTCCGGCGTATGCTCCTCCAGCCCGATGATACTAGACCCCAAAACACGAATCCCATGCGATTGCAGCGTCCGCACGAGCGACAACGTATCAGCCCCATCCAATTTTTTGTACTGGCTGTTCTTGCCTTCCAGCCCCATCCAGACCCACGATATGCCAATGCGCACGAGCTGCTCAACTGTATACGATCGCAAAATATTCGCGGAACTAAACACGTACAAAGACCAGGACTTCCCGGCCTCTTCCATCAATTCCAAAAGACGCAGCGCGCGCTTGCGATGGAACATAAAATTCTCGTCCATAACAAAAAAGGAGCGCACCTTCATTTCTTTTTCCAACCCGCACATGATACGAAACAGCTCGTCGCCCGTTTCATAAAAGTTGATAAATTTCCCTTTGCCTCCAAACATAGCCGAGGTCGCGCAAAAGTTGCAACCCATCGGGCATCCGACCGAAGGGATAAGCGTCGCGGCCACATCCCCGGGTTTTTCGTTGAGGGCCACGCCCATCGTGCGCGTCCCAATGCCCGAGAGAATCAACGGATGGCGCAGCGATTGCGTCGTGTCCTCGCCAAGAAAATCTCGAAACCAGCGCACGCCCTCGCCGCGCACGACATGATCCGCGTCCACGCGTTTGGCGAGATCCGGTCGTCCCGCGATATGCCCGCCAACCACGATCGTCGCGTTGGGCATATACTTGCGCACGAGCGCGCACATCGTTTTAACTTTTCCGATATTGGGCATGATCGAGGTGATACCCACGATGTCGTAGGAGTGTTTGGAAATTTCTTCGACAAAACGATCCAGCGTCGGGAAATCAAGCAACGCGCAGGGCGCAGAGATATTGGCCTGTATGAGCATAATGCCCCAAGACCGGTGAAACATGCGCAGCGAAAAAGGCCCCTGCGTGCGCGTGACCTGGTTTTGGTACAGCTCCATCGGGTTGATCGCGCGACTACCGTACTCGTCGTCTTGCGCGTAGGGACCGAAAACACTGGTTAGCAGGATTTTAGCTCGGCTGCCAAGAGGATGAACCATAAGCCAGGGACTGTAGCAAACAGCAAGCGCAGCAAAAACATGATATGCATCATGTCACCCGGATAACATATCCAGAACGCGGTCCGTCCCCATGGAACTTCACAAAACAGTCACCTGTGGGCGTGTATGTTTAAGTCATAGAATGAGAATCTTGACTCCACGCATACAGCATGGGTATCACGAGCAATGTCAGGAATGTCGCGCTGATCAGCCCACCGATCACGACCGTGGCGAGCGGCCGCTGCACTTCCGATCCCATGCCCGTGTTCAAGGCCATGGGCAAAAAGCCTAGGCTTGCGACCAGCGCTGTCATCAGCACGGGGCGCAGCCTCGCCAGCGCGCCTTCGGTCACGGCCTGCGCAACGGTCAACCCCTCTTGCCGCAGCTGATTGAAAAATGTCACGAGCACCATCGCGTTGAGTATGGCAATCCCGCATAGAGCAATGAATCCCACCGCCGCGGAGACGCTCAACGGAATGCCGCGCAAATGCAGAGAGAAAATCCCGCCCGTCATCGCGAACGGGATGCTCGCGTAGACAAGCAAGGCCTGCGTGAGACTCCCGAACATCTTGACCAGCACCAAAAGAATCACCAGAAGAATCAACGGCACGACCACACGCAATCGCGCGCGCGCGCGTTCCAGATTCTTAAACTGGCCACCCCAGGACAGCGTATAGCCTTCCTGCAAGGAGAGCTTTTGGGCAAGCTCGCGCTTAGCCTCGCTCACAAAACTCGCAGTGTCGCGTCCGGAAAGATTGATCGCGACACCCGCGTAGCGCTCGCCGCGCTGATGCGCGATGGTTGTCACCTGATCCCTGCGCTGTATCGTGGCCACCTCCGAGAGCGGCACGGTGCCGCGATCGGGCAAACCTACGGGCAGGCGGGATAGCTCTTCGGGGTTCTCTCTAAACTCCTCCGCCAATCTAAGCACTATAGGGAATCTCCACTGCTGCTCGTAGAAACTACCCACACGACGCCCACCCATCGCCGTTTCCAGGACTTTGTTGACCTGCTCGGGGGCCAGGCCAAAGCGCGTGATGCGCTCGTAATCCAGCTTCACGTCCAGCACGGGGCTTTTGCGCAGCGCCGTCAAGGCGTCCAACTCGACCTCGGATGCGCCGGGAATTTTTTCCAGAATATCACGGCTGGATTCGGTTAGCGCCATGAGTTGGTCCAAATCCTTTCCATAAATCTTCAAGGTCACGTCCGCGCGGCTCCCCTCCAAAATCTCGTTGAAACGCATTTCAATCGGTTGAGTCTGCGTGATTTCCTGGCCGGGCGCCTCTTTGTCCAGGGCCTCTCGCATGGCCTGAAACAATTCCTCTTTGCTGCGCCGCTGACCATTGGACAGGACAGGCCATGCCTTCCTGTCTTTTTTGAGAATGATAAAAGTGTCGGACAAGTGCACTCCCATTGGATCCGTGGCGGACTCCGGCGTCCCAATTCTACTGAACACATGCTCGACCTCGCCGAATCGCGTGAGAATTTTGTCGCATTGCTTTTGAATCGCGACAGATTCACTCAAGGCAATATTGCTTTCCCGCGTCAAATTGATAACCATATCCCCTTCATCCAGCGGCGGCATGAAATCGGCCCCCATACCAAGGTAGATGCGTATCGCATAAGCGCCCACGGCCAGCACGGGCAATAAGACCAGCATGCGATACCGCAGCGACCATCGCAATACAGGAGTATAAACCCATCGAATCGCGCGGAATAGTATCGCGCCACCCGCATGCGGGCGTACTTTGCCCAAGACAAAATATGCTGCGGCAGGCATCAGGAACAGCGCGACCAGCAAGGAGCTGCCAAGCGCCATCAACACGGTTTTGGCCATGGGGTGAAATATTTTCCCTTCGACTCCCTCCAGGCTCAGTATGGGCACGTACACGGCCATGATCAACAGAAGGCCTATGGAAACAGGGGCCAGCACGTCCTTGACCGATTGCATCACAAGCGCTGCGCGCTCTTCACGCTTCAGAATCGAACCGCTTTCCTCCATGCGCCTCAAGATATTTTCCACAATCACAATGGACGCATCCACCAAAAGACCAAAGTCTATAGCGCCGAGACTCATGAGATTGGCGGAAATACCAAATTGCTTCATGCCGATCGCGGCCAAGAGCATGGACAAAGGTATTGCCAGCGACACGATCAGCGCCGCGCGCAAATTACCGAGAATCACCAACAACACCACAACAACCAGCCCCGCGCCTTCGCCGAGATTTTTTACGACGGTATGAATCGTCGCATCCACAAGAAATCCACGGCTGTAGAGGATTTTAATTTCGACGCCCTCGGGCTTTTCCATTGCCATCAACGCCTCTTCGGCGTCGCGCGCCACCTGCCGTGAATTGGCGCCGCTGAGCATGAGCACAGTCCCCAGCACGGCTTCTTGTCCATCGTAGGTAGCCGCCCCCAGGCGCTGCACAAAATCTTCGCGCACCGTGGCAACCTCGGAAAGCCGAACGGGCTTGCCCTGCACGTCCAGCTTGACCGTGATTTGCTGTATTTGATCTAGCTTGTCTATCGCGGCGACCGTGCGCACGACGATTTGCTGGCCTTTGTGCTCGATATAACCACCGCCAAAACTCTCGCCAAGCGTCTCGACCTTGCCCACCAAATCTTCGATGCTAAGCCCTTGCGCCTCGATACGAACAGGATCCACGTCGATGTGAATCTCTTTTTTGTATCCGCCCGTGGAATCCACGTCGGCAATGTTGGGCACACTCGCCTTCAATTGACGGCGAAGGACATAATCCTGAAAAGTCCTAAGCGCCAGCAACCTTTCTTGATGACTTTTTTTCTCCAACGCGCCGCCGGGTTTGGGCAGCACGGCATACATCAGTACCTCGCCCAGCCCCGTGGTGATCGGAGCCAATTCTGGGGAAAGCCCTTCGGGCAGATTTTCGCGCGCGGTCTGCAAGCGCTCGGAAATCTGTTGGCGCGCCCAGTAGATGTCCGTGCCATCGTGAAACACGACAACCACTTGAGACAAACCGTATTTGGACAGAGAGCGCACCTCCGTGACGCCCGCGATGCCGCTCATCTCGGACTCTATCGGATAGCTGACTGTCTTTTCCACCTGCTCGGGGTCCAACGATCCCGTCTTGGTGTTGACCATGACCTGCACCGACGTGATATCCGGCACCGCATCAATGGGAATAAGATCCAGCGCGTACACGCCGACCAACGCAACAACACCAAACACAAGAAACATCCATACGCGATTCTTGAACGCGCTTTCGACAAGTTTTTCTAACATCATTGCGCTATCCCTCCCATCACGTCTTCCTCTCTGGCCAGAAAAAGCACGCTCAAGAGTTTGTCCAAAAATCCAAGCTGCGCATCCAGCGCGCGTATATGCGTATCAGCGGCCTGCGAATCCATTTCCAAGAATGTCAGCAGATTGAGACGCCCCTTGCAAAATTCTTCCTCGGCCTCCTTCAATTGCCCATCCAGCGCGCGAAGCAAGTCTTCGGGATACTGTCCGAGTGTTTGCTGCGCTACCTCCAACTCTACGCACAGCACTTTGCATTGGGATTGAAGTTGCTGCTCGTAATATCGCAGCAATTTTTCCTCTGCTTCGAGTTTCCTTTGCGCGCT
>CAZOWS010000076.1:0-13286 GCA_964583365.1 uncultured Actinomycetota bacterium | reverse complement strand
ATCGTGGCGTTTCTTTCACTGAGCCAGGCCATGGCGCAGGACGCGGTAAAGATTTTAGAGGCCACCGAATATCATGTCCCCAGGCAATCCGTGGAGGCGCACTTGTATTTTCTGACGCAGGACGCCCGTGTTTAAGACCGTCCCGATGCAAAGGGTCTTTGTGCTGGGTCTCAAAGACCAGGTGGAGAAGACGACTGCAGCGCTGGCTTCGGCCGAATTGATTCATTTGGAAAAGATGGATAAATTGCCAGATTTTCTGGAGTCTGGTTTTAAGTCTGCTAAAAATGAAGACCTGGAGCGCAAATACCGCGCCATGTCCGAACAGTATCATGCGAGCGTGGCCGCTCTTGGTATAACCCCATCGGCAGAGATTCAATCCTCCGATTTAGCGTTCGACCTCACCAGAGAATCGGGTCAACTCACCGCGATGGTCACGGAAATTCATCAGGCCTGCGAACAGCAAATCGCGCGAAGAAAAGACTTGAGTGACGAGGAAAAACATTTGTCGCATATGCGCAATTTGATGGAATTGCTCGGAGGCTTGGACATAGATTTGGGCGCCTTCGAGCGCATGCGTTTCATGAAAATCACGCTGGGCATCGTGGGCGCGGAGAAGCTGGCGCTGTTGATAGAAGGGCTCAAGGGCCGGTTTATAGCCGAGGAACGTCGCGTGCGACAGGGCGAACACCTCGTGCTTATTGTCGGTGATAGAGAGGATCAACCCTTGCTGGACAAAGTTCTCACCGCGGCTTTCTTCCAAGAGCTCGTTTTGCCGGAAGAATTTCTTGGCAATCCCAAGCAGGTGTCGGGCAAAATTCAGGCACGTCTTACTATACTAGAAAAAGAAAAATTAGAAATCAACGAAGCCTTGAAGCAAATCCATGCACGTTATACCTCTGCGCTCAACACGCTGGGTAAAAAACTTGCCAGCGCCGATCTGCACTTTTTTGCGCGCGAGCATTTCAAGAATTCACGCGAAGCGCTCGTGCTCTCGGGCTGGCTTCCCAAGGAAAGCGTGGCAGAGCTGCGTGATTTCCTGGCTGCTACCAGCGAAGGCAAGGATTTGATAGTGGTGGCGGATGAATCGGTTGCGCAAGATAAGGGGACGCCTCCCACGCTGCTAAAAAACGCGCGGCTGATACGCCCTTTTGAAAACATTTTAAAAATTTACGGGCTTCCGAATTATCGAGAGCTGGATCCCACGCTGTACACGACCATCGGTTTCTTTCTGATGTTCGGCATGATGTTCGGCGACGTTGGGCATGGATTGCTTTTGGGTTCCCTGGGAGCATGGTTGCGCTGGGGAAAATTCGGTAAAAAAATGCCGATACTCAAGGACGTGGGGTATTTGCTGCTGGCTTGCGGGATAATTTCCATGATTTTTGGATTTCTCTACGGAAGCGTATTTGGATTCGAGCATATCATTCATCCGCTGTGGTTCAGTCCATTCGAAGAGCTGCATTATGGCTTGACAGTGGCCATTGCCTGGGGTGTTGCATTTATTTTGGGCGGGACGATACTCAACATCGCGAATCGAGTGGCCAACAAGCAATATATTGAAGCAGGACTCGGGCGTACAGGGTTGGCCGGGATTTGGTTTTATCTGGGTTCCGTCACGCTAATGGCCGGGCTTGTCTGGGGCATAGCACCGCTCAAAAGTATTTCTGCGCTGATGGGCCTATGTTTATTGCCCATGGTATTGATCGGTTTGAAGGAGCCGTTGGAGGCTTGGCATCACGCACGGCACGGGCACGCGAAATCGAGCACCTTGGAGATTATCATTTTGTCGGTCATGGAAATCTATGATACGATCCTCTCCTATTTAAGCAACACGCTCTCTTTCATGAGGGTTGCAGCCTTTGCCCTCAATCATGTCGCGCTTCTCTTGGCTGTCTTCGCGATGGCTCAAATCCTAAGAGATATGACAGGGAGTGGATTTTTTTACTGGGCGATGGTTGTTGTCGGAAATCTCGGTGTGATCGTGGTGGAAGGAGTTATTGTTTTGATTCAGACCCTACGGCTGATCTACTACGAAGGGTTTTCAAAGTTTTTTAGTGGCGACGGCGTGGCGTATCAACCATTTTCAGTGCATACATCGGTTAAACCATAGGAGGATTCATTTAATGAACGGTCTCAAAGGCATGTTGATAGTGTGGGGAATTTCTATCGTAGCGGTTGTAGCCATGGGGTCCTTGATGCGGTCCAAAAGGGGGACTTTTGCCCAATTGCGTCCGTTGCTACAAAAGATGATTTGGGGTTTGGTCGGATTCAATGCGTTGTCGCTGTTGTTCGGCACATTCGAAATATTCAATACGGTGTCCAGCGTTTTTGCGGCACCCGAGGCGGCCGGTGTTGCGGCAGAAATTACGGTTGGTAAAGGTTTGGCGATCATCGGCGTGGGATTGCCGACGGCTGCTGCTGCTATTGGCGCTGCGTTCGCGGTTGCGTCCGTGGGATCCGCTGCGTTGGGCTCGGTCACCGAGAAGCCGGAATTGTTCGGTCGTACGCTGGTGTACGTAGGATTGGCCGAAGGTATCGCCATTTACGGCGTCATTATCTCGATCATGTTGTTGGGGAAGATATAAGATATTTATTGTAAGAATTTGTCATCCTGAGCAAAGCGAAGGATCTAGTCTGGTTTCAATATAGATCCTTCGCTAACGCTCAGGATGACAGAAACCTATAATTCTTCGCGTTTATCTATTGCATTTTGTGAAAGGGTACAAATGAAAGTAGCCATGGTGGGTCCTCAGTCTCTTGCCCGCGGTTTTGCTTTGCTGGGCATTGAAACTTTTCCTGCGAATAATCCAAAAGAGGCGCAGGATTTAGTGACGCAGATTGCAGCGCGCAAGGATGTCGGCGTGGTGCTGATCACCGAAGACTACTACCACCCTTGCTACGACTTTTACTTCCAAATGAAAATCAACATGGAACGGCCCATTTTGTTGGAGATACCGACGGGTGGGGATATCGTGGATCGCAAGGAAAATATCGCTCAATTCGTGAAGAAGGCAACGGGAGTTACTGTATGAGCCAAGCCAAATCACAGTTGGAATTAAAGATTTTGCAGAAGGCCAAGGCCACTGCAGCAGAAATTCTGAAGAAGGAGCAGGATCAAACCAAGCTCGCGCTCGACAAGGTGCGCGTGGAATCCGAAGCGGCATCGGCCCAAGCCGTGGAGCAAGCCAAAAATCGCGCGGACATGATTCGCAAGGAATTCGAGGCTAGCGCACAATTGGAGGCCAAGCTTCTCTTGCTGCAAAAGAAAGATCAGATCGCAGGGCGTGTGATCGAGCAGGCATGGGAGCAGTTGAAAGTCTACCTCAAACGAGACGATTATCGCGACGTGGTTCGGACGCTGATTGCCGAGGCTGTCGCGTCGCTGGGTTTATCCGAAGCCGTGGTCACGCTGGGCCACAATGAAAAACAAGTCGTGGGCGAACACCTCGCGGAAATCGAACGCGCGGTGGGGAGCAAGCTCGGTAAAACCGTAAAATTAAAACTCGCGAGCGATACGCTTAATTCTATGGGCGGCGTGCGTGTTGCGGACGCCGAAGGACATTTGCTCTACGACAACGCGTGGGATGCGCGTCTGGAACGAATGAAAACAGATTTGGTATTGGAGATTTCGGAGATATTGTTTTCGGGGCACGCTGCAGCACAACGCCCCGTCGTTGCACCAAAATAGAAACTGTCATTCTGAGGGCGAAGCCCGAAGAATCTAGTTTGCCAGAGTAGATCCTTCGCTGGCGCTCAGGATGACAACAGGAGGCATGCGTGAAATCAGTCGGTGAAGTCGAAACAGTAAATGGCCCTATCGTTCAGGGCTCGGGCGTTGCCAACGTGGAAGTATCCGAGCTGGTGTTCATCAGCGAAAATTACCTCATCGGCGAGGTAATTTCTTTCTCCGGTGATATGATGACCATACAAGTCTACGAGAGCACGAGTGGTTTGGCTCCCGGGGCGAAGATTTACGGCAGCGGCATGCCGCTTTCCGTGGAACTTGGACCCGGCTTGCTCAAACAAGTCTACGACGGGATTCAAAGACCCCTGGAGACTATTCGCGACAACGTGGGACCGTTCATCAAGGGCGGTATTGCCATGGGCGCGTTGGACAAGAAAAAGAAATGGCCGCTTAAGCCGTGTGTTAAGGCTGGCGATGTAGTGAAGCCTGGTGCGCGCATAGGAACAGTGCAAGAGACGCCGCTTATCGAGCATCGCGTTTTGGTGCCACCCAACAAAGAAGGCCTTATCACATGGGTTGCCAAAGAAGGCGATTACGATTTGACCGAAAAAATTGCCACCATTCAGACGGCGAAAGGCAACGAAGATTTGTTCTTGATGCATCGCTGGCCGATTCGTCGTTCCAGGCCCGTGGGTAACAGACATTTTCCGAACGTGCCACTCGTGACCGGCCAGCGCGTGATTGATACGTTGTTCCCCATAGCCAAGGGCGGAACAGCGGCCGTTCCGGGTCCTTTCGGTTCTGGAAAAACCGTGGTGCAACATCAGTTGGCCAAGTGGTGCGACGCCGACATCATTGTGTACGTTGGATGCGGCGAGCGCGGCAATGAAATGACCGAAGTGCTCAAAGAATTTCCGCATTTGATAGACCCGAAAAGTGGGCATCCGTTGTTGGAACGCACGATCATGATCGCGAACACGTCGAACATGCCTGTCAGCGCGCGCGAAGCGAGCATTTACACGGGCATGACGCTGGCCGAGTATTATCGTGATCAGGGTTATCACGTGGCCGTGATGGCCGATTCGACGTCCCGCTGGGCCGAGGCGCTGCGCGAACTCTCCGGACGTTTGGAAGAAATGCCTGCGGAATCAGGATTCCCAGCCTATTTGTCCAGTAAGCTTGCGGCGTTTTATGAGCGAGCGGGATTCGTGCAGACGCTGGAAGACAAACCCGCGTCGTTGACTATCATCGGGGCCGTGTCGCCTCCAGGCGGAGACTTCACCGAGCCTGTCACGCAATACACGAAAGAATTGGTCGGGACATTTTGGGCCTTGTCCAAGGAATTGGCCGACGCGCGACATTATCCAGCCATCGGGTGGATCAAGAGTTTTTCGACCTACGCCAATCAGGTCAAGGATTGGTGGGAAACCAACGTGGACTCGCAATGGTCCTCCAATCGAAATCTGGCGATCACGATTCTCCAAAACGACGACAAGTTGCAGCGCATTGCCAAGCTCGTAGGGCCGGAGACATTGCCCGACGATCAACGGCTCATCATGGCGGCGGCGACGCTTATCAAGGAAGGCTATCTCTTGCAAAGCGCGTTGGACGAAATCGACACGTATTCCTCGCCAGAAAAACAGACAAAAATCCTCCAGGCCATCATGACCTTCTATCATGTCGGCAAAGAGAGCATCGCGATGGGAGCGCCGATTCGACGGCTTACGAGCATTCCCTCCTACGCGAATCTCGCGCGCTTGAAGCAGGAAGTCAAAAACGATGAGTTGGGAAAAATCGACGAATGCGTGCGCCAGCTCACCAAAGAGCTTACTGCGATCAGGGACGAATACAAACAGATGAAAGCGGAGGAAGCACTGGTCTAAAGCCATTGAAAACATTGCGAACAGGGACAGGACTGTTTTGGTCCTGTCCCCCAGCCCCGAAGCCTTAAAAAGCCGAGCTGGGACGAAAGCAATTAAGGCCGGGGACACCACCAAAACAGTGGTGTCCCCGATTACCTAAACAAGCGGAGCTACTAATGAATACCGGAAAAATTTATCAGGGCGTCGATCAAATCGTGGATCCGATAGTCCTTATCAACAACGTGGCGAATGTAGCCTACGACGAGGTCGTGGAAGTGCGTCTAGCCAACGGAGACAGAAGATCGGGTCGCGTGCTCAAGGTCAGCCGCAATTCAGCCATGATTCAGGTGTTCGAAGGCACGAGCGGGATGACACTCAAAGAAACGCAAATTCGTTTCACGGGCGAGTCGTTCAAGATACCTGTATCGGTGGACATGCTCGGGCGCATCTTCGATGGTCTTGGAAGGCCCATAGACGGTGGTCCAGCCGTGGTCTCGCGCGACATGCGCGACATCAATGGATTGCCGATCAACCCTTCTGCGCGTGATTATCCGGACGACTTTTTGCAAACAGGCGTCAGCGCCATAGACGTGATGAATACGTTGACACGCGGACAGAAGCTGCCGATTTTTTCGGGATCGGGACTTCCGCATAATCGCCTTGCCGCACAAATCACCAAACAGGCTAAGATCGGCGAAGAAGGCACGCCGTTCGTGGTGGTATTCGCGGGCATGGGGCTCAAACACGACGAAGCACATTTTTTCAAAGAAAGTTTTCGCACATCGGGTGTGCTCAACAACGTGGCCATGTTTTTGAATTTGGCAGACGACCCAGCCATCGAGCGCGTGGTCACGCCGCGAGCTGCTTTGACACTGGCCGAGTTTTTGGCCTTCGACAAGGACATGCACGTATTGGTGATTCTGACAGACATGACCAATTATGCCAGCGCCTTGCGCGAAGTTGCTAGCGCGCGCGGGGATTTACCTGCCCGCAAAGGGTATCCCTCGTATCTGTATAGTGATTTGTCCGAGATATACGAGCGCACGGGCCGCATCAAGGGGCGCAAAGGGTCCATCACGCAAATTCCTATTCTCTCGATGCCCAACGACGACATCACGCATCCCGTGCCGGACTTGACCGGGTATATCACCGAAGGCCAAATCGTGCTGGACAGAAAACTTGCCCAGCGCGGAGATTATCCCGGTAGCGCCCTGTTGCCGTCGCTGTCGCGTTTGATGAAAGACGGTATCGGCAAGGGAAAGACACGCGCGGACCATCGCAATCTTTCGAGCCAGCTTTACGCCTGCTACGCCAAGGTGCAGGACGTGCGAAATCTTGCGGCCATCATCGGAGAGGAAGAACTTTCCGACGTAGATAAAGAATATCTGCGCTTCGGGCTGGCCATGGAGACGCAATTTTTGCAGCAGGGCGAAGACGAGAATCGCGACATCATCACGTCCCTGGATCTCGGCTGGAAAATGTTGTCCATGCTCCCGGCCGCACAACTTTCGCGCGTGACCAGCGATCAACTCAAGCTATTCCATAAGTACAGCGGTAAGTTGTAAAAAGAACATTATCAAGCGAAGAGAGATCCTTCGCTGAGCTCAGGATGACAGAAAACTTCTATGGCTGAACTATTGGATCTTCCGCCTACAAAGGCCAATCTCATTGATTTACGCGAGGGGATTGTCTTTATTCAAATGGGGCATACGCTGCTCGAGCAAAAGCGCGAGATTCTCGTTAAGGAATTATTAACGCGTATCACGAAGCTGCGTTCGGTAAAAAAGAAAGTGGAAGCGGATTTGAAGGCAGCGTATTTGCTGCTCGGGCAAGCCGCGCTCACGATGGGCCCGCGCTTGCTCAATCAGGTTTGTGCATCTATTCCGGCCGAGTTCGAGGTGCAATTGGCCGATAAAAGCGTGATGGGCGTGGCGGTGCCCTTTTTAACCGTGAAGCAAAAGGATTTCACGCGCCAATACAGCCTTTTGGGTACCAACGCGTCGCTGGACATGGCGCGGCAGCATTTTTTCGCGATCATGGATCAGGTATTGGTTTTGGCGGAATTGGAGACCGCGATTTATCGTCTGGCGCTAGAATTTAAAAAAAATCAAAAGCGCGTGAATGCATTGGAGAATATTTTTATTCCGCAGTATAAGAACACGATCAAGTTCATCGATGATTTTTTAGAAGAACGCGATCGCGAAGAGCTGTTCGTGATCAAGCGGTTGAAGATGTCGAAGCAGTCTTAGATATACTGTCATCCTGAGCGAAGCGAAGGATCTAGTTCGTCCTAGGTAGACCCTTCGCTTCGCTCAGGGTGACAGATGCTGCGGTGAGATTTTTTCATTGCGGAGTACCAAATAATCCATATAATGCATGCTTTCCCAGGGAGACGTGATGATAGCTATAGTTCAAACAGGCGGTAAGCAGTATCAGGTTAAGAAGGGCGATCGCATCGAGATCGAGAAGTTGGAAGTCGCTGCCGGCGAGAAGGTTGAGTTTTCTCAAGTCCTTCTTATCGCAGATGATAAAGATATCAACGTGGGTAGGCCGTTCCTACAGAACGCAAAGGTTGTGGGCACTTTGGTCAAGCCTATCAAGGGCCCTAAACTCATCGCGTATAAGTACGTGCCGACCGATAACGTGCGTCGCAAAAAGGGTCATCGTCAGCAATTGTCGTTGGTACAAATCGAAGAAATCATCAAGGGTTAGCCATGGCACATAAAAAAGGTTTGGGTAGTTCTAAGAACGGGCGCGATTCCAATTCGCAGCGCCTGGGTGTAAAGGTGTATGGCGGAGAAGCCGTGAAGGGTGGCTCCATCATCATTCGCCAGCGTGGTTCGCGTTATCGCGCGGGCATGAATGTCGGGATGGGCAGCGACGACACGCTGTTTGCAAAAATTGCAGGCTTCGTAAAGTTTGAAGGTAGCAGGGGGACGGGACAGAAAGTTAGTGTCTATCCGGCATCCGTTTAACATCAGCCGGAATACGAAGGTTGGCAAGCATCAGGGCGGCAGCAAGCAAATGCCCCCGGTTGCTTGCCTGTTTTTTTGAGGTGATCTGTGTTTATTGATATAGCGCAAATTAAAATAAAAGGTGGGGATGGAGGCGACGGTTGCGTCAGCTTTCGCCGTGAGGCCAATGTCCCTTATGGCGGGCCCAGTGGGGGAAACGGTGGCAAGGGGGGCGACGTGATTCTAGTTGCCAATCGAAATTTAACCACGTTGTTGGATTTTAAATTTCAGCCTTTGTGGGATGCCGACCGCGGCGGGCATGGCGGTAGCAAAGACATGTACGGCCGGGCGGGAAAGGACTTGGTTGTTTCATTGCCGATGGGAACTATTGTGCGAAACGCCGAGACGTCGGAGATCATCTGCGATTTGTCTGCGGATGGACAAAGCATCGTGGTAGCACTAGGTGGTAAGGGTGGACGCGGCAACGCCTCGTTTAAAACTTCCACCAATCGGGCGCCGCGCACGGCGGAAAAAGGAGAGTTGGGCGAGCACAAGGTGCTGGACCTGGAGCTGAAAGTCATTGCAGACATTGGCCTCGTGGGCTGTCCGAACGCTGGGAAAAGCACGCTGATCAATCGCCTGTCTAATTCGCATTCGAAAGTCGCGAGTTATCCGTTCACGACATTGGCTCCGGTTTTGGGCGTGGTCCAATTGAACAAGGACAAGTCCTGCGTGATCGCCGACATTCCCGGATTGATGGAAGGCGCGCACAACAACGTAGGCCTCGGGCATGATTTTTTGCGGCATATTGAGCGCACGAGGGCGTTGCTCTACGTGCTGGACATGGGTGGCGTAGACGGCCGCGACCCTCTTGCGGATTACGATACATTGCTGGATGAGCTGTCCCGCTACCCGGCAGATCTTTCCACTAAAGATTTTTTAATCGTGGCCAATAAAATGGACATTCCTGAGGCGAAGGGTAATTTGGATAGATTGTTCAAGAAAAAGAAAGCGTTAAAAAATAAAATATTCCCGATTTCCGCGGCGACCGGGGAGGGGATTTCCCAACTACTCAAGGCCTCGACCAAACTCATTAGCACATGAACGAAAACAGTGGCATTCGCAAAGAGATGGTAAAAAAAGTGCGACGCATCGTGCTCAAAATCGGGTCGAGCACGCTGACAGGCGCCGATGGGCGACTCTCTCGCGTTGCGGTGGAGCGCGTGGTGTCGCAGATTGCCGACGCGACGAGACGCGGGATAGAGGTCGTGATGGTGACATCCGGGGCTATTGCCGCGGGGCTAGGCGAGTTGGGGATTGGCAAGCGACCGCAAGACATGGCGCGCTTGCAGGCCGCCGCAGCCGTGGGGCAATGCGTGCTCATGCAGGAATACACGCAGGCGTTCAAGAAAGAAGGATTGCTCTGCGCGCAAGTACTGTTGACCAACGAGGACTTGAAAAATCGCAGCCGCTATTTGAATATTCGCAACACGCTTTTCTCGCTCTTGTCTCAGCGCGTTATCCCCGTGATCAACGAGAACGACACCGTGAGCACGCAGGAAATTCAATTCGGCGACAACGATCGCTTGAGCGCTCTGGTCACGCAATTGCTCGGCGCGAATTTGCTCGTGTTGTTGTCCGACGTGGATGGTTTGCTTGCGTTGGATAAAGGCGGTGTGCGCGTACGTGTCAGCGTCGTCGAATCGGTGGATGCGAAAGTGGAGGCCACCGCGTGGGATAGTGCCTCGAAGCACGGCACGGGTGGCATGAAGTCCAAACTGCAGGCTGCGCGCATGGTCACGCGCTCGGGTGAAGCCACGGTTATTGCCAACGGTAGCACGGAGAAAGTGCTGGAAAAAATATTGAACGGTGAAAATGTTGGGACATTGTTTTTGCCCAAGTCTGGAAAAATGGCAGGGCGCAAACGCTGGATAGCCTATTTTGTTGTGCCCCAGGGGCGCGTGATCGTGGATGCGGGAGCTAAGACGGCGCTCTTGGACGGCAAAAAAAGCTTGTTGGCCAGTGGAATACGCAATGCGAGTGGGGATTTCCGCGTCGGCGATACGGTGAGTATTAGCGGCGAGGACGGCGAGGAGTTTGCGCGTGGCATCGTGGCGTATGGCTGCACGGACGTGGTTAAAATAGCCGGAAAAAAGACGAATCAAATCTATCCCATTCTACAGCGTGCGACCCCCGATGAAGTGATTCATCGCGATAATCTGGTGGTATTATAAACGCCCATGAATCTTAAAACCTATGCAGAAAAATTGGCGCGCAAGGCCAAGGTTGCCTCGTTGGAATTAGCGAAGGCGACGAGCGCGCAAAAAAATCAATTGCTGTTGGCTATGGCGCAATCCATGGAGGAGCTTAGTGCGGAGTTGATTCGCGCCAACGCGAAAGATTTGGCGTTCGCGCGCAAGATGAAATTGTCCGAGGCAATGAGCGAACGATTGCGGTTGGATTCGCAGCGCATAGGGCAAATGGTCGCGGGTCTCAGGCAGGTGGCCGCGTTCACCGATCCTATCGGGGAAGTGATGTCGCGGGCAACGCGTCCCAACGGCATGCAGATCGAGAAAGTGCGTGTGCCTCTCGGCGTCATCTTTATGATTTTTGAATCGCGCCCGAATGTCACGGCCGATGCGGCCGCGTTGTGCATTAAATCAGGGAACGCGGTGATTTTGCGCGGTGGTAAAGAGGCCCTGCACAGCAACGTCGCGATCGCGAAGGTTTTGCGTGCGAGTTGCAAAGGGAGTGGAATTTCCAGCGAGTGTATTCAGATGGTGTCTAAGTCCGAGCACAGCGTGATAGACCATTTGCTTAAGCTGTCCGATTGCATAGACCTGGTGATTCCGCGCGGCGGCGAGGCGCTTATTCGCGCGGTGGCCGAGAAATCCAAAATCCCCGTGATCAAACATTACAAAGGTTTGTGCAGCGTGTACGTGGACAAGGCTGCGAATCTAGACATGGCCGAGAGAATTGTGCTCAACGCCAAGGCGCAAAGACCCGGCGTTTGCAACGCGATGGAGACATTGCTCGTGCATCGCGACGTGGCCGGGGTATTTATTCCTAAAGTAGCCCATGCGTTGGCCGAAAAGGGCGTGGAGATACGGGCCTGCGCCACATCACGAAAAGTGTTGTCGCAATTGAAGCGTGCGAGCGACCAGGATTTTCATACCGAGTTTCTCGCGCTGACCATGGCATTAAAGACTGTCCACGGTCTGGACGAGGCCATCGCGCACATCGAACATTACGGATCGCATCACTCCGATGCCATCGTGACAGAGGATTCGGAAGCTGCCGAGCGCTTCGTGCGTGAAGTGGATTCCGCCGCGGTGTTCGTGAATGCCTCCACGCGACTCAACGACGGAGGGGAGTTTGGATTTGGCGCCGAGGTGGGCATTAGCACCGACAAATTGCATGCACGCGGCCCAATGGGCTTAGCGGAGCTGACGTCCTATAAATACGTGGTGCGCGGCACCGGGCAGATCAGGCAATGAGCAGGCGCATCGGCATTCTGGGAGGGACATTCAACCCCATTCACGTCGGGCATTTGATCATGGCGGAAACCGCACGCGAGAAATTTCATTTGGACAAGATATTGTTCATCCCGAGCGCGACTCCGCCCCATAAGCAGCAGCGCGATTTGCCGTGCCCGACTTTGCGCCTCGCGATAGTGCAGCGCGCGATTGCGGGCAATCCGTTTTTTGAGGCGTCGGATCTAGAGATTCACCGCGGGGGAAAGTCCTATTCGTACGACACGTTGCGTCAACTCAAAGAAGCCAATCCGAAAGACCACTATTTCTTCATCATTGGGTCCGACAGTCTCGCGCAGATAGGATCCTGGCACAAGGTCAGGGATTTAATGAGGCTATGCCAGTTTATTGTCGTCGAGCGGCCGGGCGAGAAGAAAACGACGTTCGCATTGCTCAAGGCCATGTCCGCGGAGGACAGACACCATTTTAATTGCCTCGTTATGGACCAATTTCCAGTCGGCGTTTCTTCGCGCGAGATACGCAACCGCGTCCGCAAGGGATTGTCCGTGAAGTACTTGTTGAACGAGCCCGCGCACACATTTGTGCGTGAGGCTGGCTTGTACAAAAAAAAGACGAAGGGTGGCTCATGAAGAAAACATCCAAACAACTTGCGATACAATGCGCGACGATTGCCTCCAATAAAAAAGGGGAAGATATCGCGGTGCTCGATATTCGCCACATCACCCAAATAGCTGACTATTTTATTATTGCTACCGGTGGTACCGACAAGCATGTGCGCGCAATGGCGGAGGAGATAGCGTATCGTAATAAAGAGGATATTGGTGAGCAGGCGTATCGCGTCGAAGGTCTCGCCCAGGGGATATGGGTGATCGTGGACTACGTGGACGTTGTGGTGCATCTCTTCACGGACGTCTCGCGCAAACATTACAACCTGGATCGCCTCTGGGGTGACGCGAAGGTAATTAAAAGACTATGAAAAGAATCAAAGCGGAATTAACGCTTTTGCTTCGAGGTGCGGTAGAGCAGATCGCTTCGGCCAAGGAGATTTCCGGGGAGAATTTCGCAGGCATATTTTTAGAGGAAACACCCGAAGCCCATGGGGATGTGACCTCCAACGCTGCTCTCAAAATATCCAAGATTTTCAAGATGGCCCCTGCGAAACTTGGCGCCGAATTACTGGAGGTACTTCAGTTGGGCGCGCGATTTCGTGCGCTGGTCACGAAGGCCGAAATAGCGGGCCCAGGTTTTGTTAACTTTACGTTATCGCCGCTCGCGCATCAGGAAATGCTTA
>CAZOWS010000075.1:0-15758 GCA_964583365.1 uncultured Actinomycetota bacterium | reverse complement strand
GTGAAATGGGTTTTGAATTACTCGCGCGCTCTCTCCCAGGAGTTAGCCGAGCTTACCGACAGCGTTCCATGGAAATGGTGGGCGAAATATCAGAAATTTGACAAGCAGAATGCGCAAGTAGAAGTCGTGGATTTATTCCATTTCGTGATATCGCTGGCGCAGACGTTGGGAATGAGTGCGGAGGATGTGTTTGAAAAGTACATGAAGAAGAATCAGGTGAATAATCAGAGGCAGGACTCGGGATACGCGGTAAAGGACGAGAAGGATAATCTTCATATTTAGTTTTTCTTTGCGTTGTTTTTTGCATTTGCTTTTTGTGAAAATAATACAACAGGAGGAGTTCGAATGAAATCACAGTACATAGCAGCGTTAGCTTTGTTGTTGGCGGCGGGCGTCGTAGGTTGCACCGAGACGAAAGAGTCGGTAAAAGGCGCGGCAGATACCACGGGAACAGCAGTTGTAGGCGCAGCAGATACCACGGGCAAGACGGTTGTAGGTGCAGCGGAAACAACGGGTAAGGTAACAGTCGACGCAGCAGAGAAGGTTGGGGAAGTAGCGGTCGGGGCAGCCAACACAGCAGGTAAGACAGTCGAAGGCGCGGCCAGCACTTTGGGTAAAACAGCAGAAGCTGCCGCTGCTAGCGCGACAGAGACAACAAAAGGCGCTGCTGAAACCACAAAGGAAACGCTGAGCGGCGCAGGCAAGACAACCGTAGAGACGGTGAAGGGTGCAGCAGCGACAACGAAGGAAGTAGCCACGGGCGCAGCAGAAACAGCTAGCGTGACAGCAAAAGGCGCAGCCCAAACAGCTACCGACACAACCGTAGGCGCTGCCAAGACAACCGGAGAGACCATAGCAGGCGCTGCCGACACAACGGGAAAAACAGTGACCGGTGCGGCCAATACGGCAGGCAAGACGATCACGGGCGATAACGAAACCAAGTAAGTATCAGCCGTGTCCTGGAGGAAGACTCATGAAGTCTTTTAGTTTATTGGGCTTGGTAGCCGGCATGATGGTGATGGCCGGCTGCAGCGGTCCGCAAGAAATCGCGGGCGGAGCTGTGGAGACAGGCGGCGGGGCGTTGAACACCGCAGGTGCTGCTACGGCCGAAGCCGCAGATGCCACCGGCGAAGCTGCTATGCAGGTGCTGGGCACGGCGGGTGAGGCAACGGCAGCTGCAACTCGAGGTATCGGAGAGGCTGCGACCCAAGTCACAGGCGGGGAAGGTGGCGCGGTCAAAGAAGTGAAGGGCGTTGCCAATGAAATTGGAAAAAAAAGAAACGTGGATTTCATGGGCAATGACGTAGTCATAGACCCATCGGAGGATAAGAAAATTCGCATGGCGTTCTGATGCTCTCCACACTCTATTCTGTGGGTCTTCACGGGCTGGATGGCTATCTAATTGAAGTAGAAGTGGACGTAAGCCCGGGATTGCCTTCTTTTGTAGTAGTGGGTTTACCCGATGAGGCGGTGCGGGAAAGCCGGGACAGGGTGAAATCAGCCCTGATAAATTCCGGTTATTCCGTTCCGCCCAAGCGGATTACAGTCAATCTAGCGCCTGCCGATACCAAGAAAGAAGGACCCTGTTTTGATTTACCTATCGCGTTGGGCATACTTGCTAGTACGGGCCAACTCAATCCACAGAGACTAAAGGATTTTGCTTTTGCAGGTGAACTCGCCTTGCAAGGACATTTGCGCCCAACCAGAGGAGTTCTCCCCATCGCCCTTGCACTGCGCAAGGGAAAAATTAAGGGCGGCCTCATCATTCCACTTGAAAATGCTCCCGAAGCAGCCATCGTCGAGGATGTAAAGACCTACGGTTTTACCACGCTGCGCGAAGTGGCGGATTTTCTGGACGGTAATTTAGAGAAAGCGCCCGCCGAGGCCCCTCTTCTCGAGAGCATGGACGAGTTCCTGGTCCACGAGGACGCCGACTTCTCCGACGTAAAGGGCCAGAGCCTCGCCAAGCGCGGTTTGGAAATAGCCGTCGCGGGTGGCCACAACGTTCTGATGATTGGGCCGCCGGGCAGTGGCAAGACGATGTTGGCTAAAAGAATACCGACCATTGTTCCTCCGATGAGTTTGGACGAGGCGATAGAAACGACAAAAGTTCATAGCATTTTGGGATTGCTTTCGACCGGCCGAGGCATAGTGGGCTTACGACCATTTCGTGCACCACACCATACCATATCCGACGCGGGCCTTATCGGCGGCGGGAGTGTTCCCAAGCCTGGCGAAGTGAGTCTCGCGCATAACGGTGTGCTGTTTTTGGATGAATTGCCGGAATTTAAGCGCCATGTCCTGGAAGTGCTCCGTCAACCACTCGAGGACGGCGAAGTGAATATCGCGCGTGCCCGAAAATCCCTGCGTTTTCCCGCCTCGTTCATGTTGGTGGCTGCTATGAATCCCTGCATGTGTGGATTTCTCGGCGATGTCAAGCGGCGCTGCCGCTGCACCCCTTTGCAATTGCGCCATTACATGGCGAAAATTTCAGGCCCGCTTTTGGATCGCATAGACATTCATTTGGAAGTGGGCGCCGTGATACACAAACAATTGGCTGAAGAGTCGTCCGGAGAAACTTCTTTGCAGATTCGTGATCGTGTTGCCAACGTTAGGTTGTTGCAAAAAAAGAGGCTCGCCGAGGAACGCATTCATTGCAACGCACAACTACGTGGCAAGCTGCTTAAAAAATATTGTGCGTTGGATTCTGCCTCATCGAGTCTCATGAAAAACGCGATGGACCATTTGGGTATCAGCGCTCGGGCGCACGACAGGGTCTTGCGCGTGTCCAGGACCATCGCCGATTTGGAAGGCAGCTCCGGCATCACCGCGCAGCATGTCTCTGAAGCGTTGCAATATCGCTGTCTTGATCGAAACTATTGGGAAAACAATTAAGGAACAAGCGAGCGCGATGTCCCGTCTGAATATACAGAACCCATGAACGCAACTCTCGACAATCCAGCCACGCCAGCCAACGAGAACTCCCTTGAGGAGCTGCTTGGATATCAGTTTAGAAACAAGGATTTTCTGATATTGGCGTTGACCCATTCTTCGTATGCCCATGAAATTGCTGGTTCCAGCCTGACCGCATGCAACGAGAGATTGGAATTTCTCGGAGATGCCGTGCTTGGTCTGGTGATCACTCATTATCTCTATCAACAGTATCCCGATTTATCTGAAGGCAAATTATCGGCGATGAAATCCCGCCTCGTGAGCGGGGGGATTTTAGGCAAGGTTGCCAAGTCGCTGAATCTGGGCAAGTACCTCCTGCTGGGTAAAGGAGAAGAAAGGCTAGGCGGAAGGCTCCGGAAATCCATGATGGCTAGAACCCTGGAGGCCATAGTGGGGGCACTATTTTTGGATGGTGGCCTAGAAAATGCGCAGGTTTTTCTCTTGAAATTTCTGGAGCAAGAGCTCGCGGGCATTCAACGAGGTATGGAGCAATACGATTACAAGAGCCAGCTGCAAAAAATCACCCAAAATTTGTTCGGTGTTATGCCCGCTTACGCGATGGTTTCACAAACAGGACCGGATCACGGGCGTGTTTTTCGTGTGCGGGCCACCGTGAAGGAGCAATTCTTCGCCGTTGCGCGCGGCACCAGCAAGAAATCTGCCGAGCAACGTGCTGCTCGGCTGGTGTTGCGTAAAATTCAAAAGCAGCAGACCCAGGACAATGGGTTGCTGGGAGATGAAAAGGGGGTGGAGCGCTAGGGTAAAATTATTTGACATTGCCAGATAGGCGTGATGTAATAGATTTTTTACAGCTGTTGGACTGAATAAAAGGTAAGAAACCGGAGGCAGTACGATGAAAAAGTTGATGATGATGGTTGTAGGACTTGTGGCGTCTATGGCTTTCGCGGGCTTTGTTCAGGCTGCGCCTCTGGTCGTAGACGATTTCGATAGTGGTTCCAAGCCCAATAAGCTCGGCGGGGATTTTGGATCTTGGGACAAGGATCCGAACGATCAAACCCAGGGATGTCAGATCTCTTTTGACTCGACGCTGAAGCATGGGGATAGTGGGTACGGTCTCAAGGTGGATTATGACGTAGAGTCCCCCAACCCCGCGTACAATGGGTTTTGGATGAAATTGAACAATCTCGATGCCAGCCAGTACAAAGGACTCTCGTTCTGGGTCAAGGGCGACTCAGAGAAGGGTTTTACCAGCCAGTTCAAAGTGGAAGTCAAGAACAAGAACGAAGTCGGAAAGTACATGGTTACGGGTCTTACGGATCAGTGGCAGAAGATTACCATTCCTTTGGATAAGCTTCGCGGCCTAAATGACAAGACCGGTCTTACCGAGTTTGTTGTCGTGTTCGACGATATCAATGCCACAGAGAAGTACGGCGCGATTTACTTAGACGATCTTATTTTCGAGTAATAGTCAAAATCTTCAGGGATTATTTTTAAAAACGGGGCAGGGGGCGAAACAGTCCTCTGCCCCGTTTGCACAATAGGATGATTCGCTTGCATCGCAAACCACAAGTTTTTTTATTAACGGTTGTTTTCCATTTACTACTGGCGGCGCCCTTCTGCATGGCTGCCCCTCCCAACCCTGCTGGAAAAACGCTTATTGTGGACGATTTTGATGACGGGCGATTGGGCAACAACATTCGCGGGGATGCCGGTGCGTGGGGTGCGGATTCCTCCGACAGCCAGCAGTTTTGCAAGGCTACTATTGAATCCAGTCAACCTAGAACGCAGAAGAACAAGTATTTGCGCCTGGATTTTGATGTAGATTCTCCGCTACCCGCCGCCAATGGCTATTGGACACAATTGCGCAATCTGGACGCGAGGCATTACGATCATTTGGAATTTTGGGTTTGCGGAGATCCCACGCAGGGTTATACGACTAAGTTCAAAATCGAGATCAAAAAGCTAAAAAAAGACGAGAAAGGTCAATTGCTCGAGGACGAGCAGATCACAGCCAGCTATACCGTGACAGGTATTAGTGAAAAATGGCAAAAAGTTAGCATTCCCTTGAATGTCATGAACGGCATTCTGGAGTGGAGCGACCTGCAAGAGTTGGCCATCGTATTCAAAGACCGTCTTGCGGACAAAAAAGTTGGCAGTATTTTTCTCGACGACATTGCGTTCGTGAGGACAGGCAAGCCCGGACCTAGCATTCGAGATGAGGTACAGCGGCATGTTGAAAAGGGCATACGCGGGCTGGACGCGATTCAAACAGCACAATTCCTGATTCAGGAGCGGTTGGGTGGGTTTCCGTCACAATCGTTGGTGAAGAAAAAGTTTCCCGATGACGACAAGGCGTTTCTTTTGGAACTGGCAAAAGATACCTGGAAATTTTTCGAGTATTTTACGGATCGCAAAAATGGTCTACCTCTGGACACCATCACGCTGGGCAAGGGCAAGTTGTTGACCAATGAAACGTTTATCGGTGACTACACCAACGTGACCAATATCGGGCTGTATCTGATGGTACTTGTCTCCGCGCATGATCTGAGATTCCTTCCCGAAGAGGAAGTGAAGCGCAGGTTGAAACTCACGATGGACACATTGGCAATCATGGAGACAGCCAAGGGTTTTCATTATAATTATTACGATACCACGACGCTGGAACGCACCAGTCATTTCTTGTCTTTCGTGGATAGCGGTTGGCTGACAATTGGTCTCTATGTTGTGCGTGAAGCATTCCCGGAGTTGGCCGCACAGGCCGACGCATTGATCAGCAAAATGGATTTTGGGTTATTTTACGATAGCGTGGAAGGACAGATGTATCACGGCTATTACACCAATATCCAGTATTTCTCCGAATATCATTACGGCACATTCTATACGGAGCCACGCGCGATCAGCTACATGGCCATTGGCAAGGGAGATGCCCCCATGTCCCATTGGTTTGAGCTGACCCGAACATTTCCCGTTGGGTATTCCTGGCAGAGGCAAAAGCCGCAACACCGATTTCAGAAAGAAGCGCTCGGATTCAAGTTTTTTGGCGGCACTTATCAATACGGGGATGTGCGCTATGTCCCGAGTTGGGGTGGGTCCCTGTTTGAAGCCTTGATGCCTACGCTCGTGCTGAAGGAAAAAGAACTAGCACCCAGAGGCTTGGGGGCCAACGATCAAAGCCATATCTTTGTGCACATGAAGGCAGCAAAAGAGAAGCTCGGGTATCCGGTTTGGGGCATGTCGCCGAGCTCCGTGCCTGGCGATGGATATTCTGAATATGGCGTATACGAACTCGGATCCAAAGGATACAAACCGGGTGTTGTTACGCCGCACGTGACATTTTTGGCTTTGCAGTTTGCCCCCGACAGTGCTATCGCCAATTTGCGAAAAATGATGGAGCTATACAACGTGTACGGTGAATGTGGTTTTTACGATGCCGTGAACCCCGTGACGGGGGAAGTTGCCATGAAATATTTGTGCTTGGATCAGGCCATGACCTTCATTGCCTTGAACAATTATTTAAACGGTGGCGCTATTCGGAATAGATTTCACGCGAACCCTGCGTTTAAAAAATTGGAGCCATTGTTGTCCAGCGAGGACTTTTTTCAGGAAGATACGCATAGCAAAGAAAGGGTTGAGAAATGAAAATGAAGAGTTGTCTGAGTGTGTTGATGGTTTGCCTCCTGTTGTTGGGCTGCGGTACTTTTTCTTATGGCCTTGAAAAGATAGACATTTCGGCTAAAACAAAGGGTCTGGTTGTCTATCATTTCGACGAGCCCGATATTCAAAAAAAATTGAATATTGATTTTGGGAGCTGGGAATTGCATCCCAGTTATATAACGGATGCTACGGTGGTCAAATCCACGGACGAGAAAGAAGCGGAAGAGTTTGGGAGCGTCTTGCGTATTGCATACGATGTTTCTATGGCCCAAGAAGATTTACCCTATGCCAATTATCCCACGTTCAACGGCGTGTGGTTTCATCTCGGCGAGATTGATCTGAGCGATTACGACACTCTGGTTTTTTATGCCCGTGGGGACGGGGATGCGGGATTTACGTCGAGGTTCAAAGTGGAAGTAAAGAACAACAAGGGCGAAATCGGAAAAGTTTACGTGAACGACATCGGTTTTTCCTGGCGGCGGCTGGAAATTCCCCTGAACATGTTCAAAACGGACGTCGGTAAGTCCATGACAACTTTAAAGAACATGAAGGAGCTAACCATTGTGTTCGAAAAAGAACAGGTAACGAAGAAAAAAGGCGTCATCTTTGTAGATAATATTTACTTCAGCGGTCCCAAAGATGCAATCAAGACAGCCGAGGTTGAGGCAGCCAAGCCTGCTGCGGTGAAGTCGCAAGAATAATATCGAGCGCAAGATGTTCACCGTTTCCGACAAGGCTTTCCAAATCGATGGGAAAGATGTTTTTCTTCTCAGCGGCGAGATTCATTATTTTCGTGTGCCACGGCGGCTTTGGGCTGTGCATCTACGAAAGCTGAAGGCTGCGCATTGCCAGGCCGTTTGCAGTTATATTCCTTGGGGCTGGCATGAGCCCCAGGAAGGCAAGTTTGATTTTACCGGCAAGACGGATGACCAGAGAGATCTGGTCGGGTTTATTCGGGAAGTCAAAAAAGCCGGACTGTATTTGATCGTCAAACCTGGTCCTTACATTCTCGCAGAGTTTGTCCAACAGGGATTACCCGAATGGCTCACCCAAAAGCACCCCGAGCTGATCTGCCGCAATGCCCTAGGGAAGGTGATCGAAGACTGGATATTGACCTACATGCACCCCGCGTTTTTGGAATACACGGCGAAGTGGTTTGACCGCGTTCTCCCAATCATCGCGCAGAACCTTGTTGTGTCCGGTGGCCCGATCGCGATGATGCAGGTTTGCAATGAGGTTGGCGTGAATCAATGGCTTTCTTCCCAAGGGGATTATAGTCCCACCGGCGTGAAATATTTTCACCGTTATCTCGCAGAGAAGTTCGAAGACATTAATGCGCTGAACAAAATTCTAGGCCGTGATTACAGAGAATTCAATGAGGTTTCGCCGCCATCGGGCAACGCAGACAGTCGCGAGACATTCGTTCTGTACCGCCTCTGGCATAGTTTTCATCGCTGGTACTACGCGGTCTACATCGATTGCATCATTCAGGAGATACGCGCGCGCGATGTGACCTGCCCGTTGTACCACAACGTGCCGGGTTGGGTGTACGGGCGCGCCAAAGATTTTCCTCTGAATATCACGATGTACGAGGAGGTCGTAGCGCAACATCCGGAACTTATTCTGGGACTCGATCACATCCCAGAAAACCCCGGCTACAGAAACTTCCACGACGATCTTCCCTGCAACGACATCGCGCGCAGCATGCGCAACGGAAAAGGTCCCTTATTCGCTGCCGAATTGCAGTCCGGCAGCCGCGAGTTCTGCGTGCGCGTCTATCCAGACGAGCTAGATCTGTTTTATAAGGCCTGCCTGGCCCACGGCCTAGGCGGTATGAATTTTTACATGTTCAGCCAAGGAACCAATCCCGCAGGCAAAGGCCATTTTGGCCCCACGTTTTATTGGGAGACTGCTTTGGACGTTGCCGCCAAAGAACTGCCGTTGTACAACAAGATTGCCGACCTGGGCGCATGGCTCGAAGAACACGGCGAAGCCCTGTTGAACACCGAACGAAAGTCACAGGCTGCGGCCGGATTTTATTCTCCTCTCTATCAAACGGAGTTCACGCATCCGCTATGGGGCAATAGGCGATTCGATGTCGAAAAGATAGGTCTCGAGTACGATCCTCAGGCGCTTCGGGATGCTTTGTTTTTTGACGGCATTCTCAAGGCATCACAATTTCTCAATATCGACATGGATGTTCAAGATTTGCAGAAACAAAGCATTGAGAATTTGATGCGGTACAAACAGCTTTGGGTTGTCTGCGCGGAGTGGATGGATGCGCGAACCCAGGAGAAACTCGCGGCCTATGTTAAAAAGGGAGGGCATCTTATCCTCCAGCCCAATGTCCCATGGCTAGATGAAAATCTAGCGCCATGTACTATTTTGGAAGTGGCAATCGGCATGAAGCGTGAGACCATTCGAAACTATTCGTGCCCCAAGATTATTTTGCTCAAACACCCGGATCTTTATGCTTTCGCGAAAATACAGACATTTCGCTCCAACGGGAAAGTTATTGCCAGAACACAGGATGGAAAATGTTGTGGATTCCAGAAAAAGGTGGGAAAAGGCAAAGCCACGGTGCTAGGAACCGGATTGACTAACGTGATCAAAGAACATTTTGATGCTTACCGAGACCTGTTTGGCATGGACGCAATCAAACCAAACGCGCATTTTGATCACGAAGACATACGTGTCGTGCAGCGGTTTGGGAGAGGATACACATACCTTTTTTTACTCAATTATCACAAAACTGATTTTAAAGGTAAGGTTTACTACACGGATCCCAACAGTGGAATGAAAAAATCTTTGCCACGAAAAGGAGCATTTTTATTGCCCGCATCTAGCGCAAGGATGGTCACTATTCGGTCAAAGATGACAATCGGATAATAAAATAGCAATATTAATATTTATAAAATACTTTAAATACGCATGTTACAATATCATATTTAATGCAAAGCTTTTTGGTTGAATAGCTACTGCATTTTGGTACCATATGTGCAGACTATTTGATCAACAGTTTCCGACAAAGGTGTCCCGAGAGCGTATCCGGGATGCAAAGCCCAAAGGGTTCTGAAGTGTAGTGTTTGACGTTCAGAATGACCGGGTTGCCGAAGAACAAAAAGGCGACCCGGTCTTTTTATGATTTGTTATTTCCCCAAAAAATCCGTATTTGTTTCGTTAGCAGCAGCTTTTCTGCTCGCCTTTTATTGCCCGTACCAGGCGAAAGCCACTACTTCGTTTTCTTCCCTTGAGGCCAGTGGCACAGTAACAGGTTCGGATAGCCTAGCGGTGAGCGTACACAATCTAAGCGACGATCAACAAACTACGAAAGTTCAATTCGGCAATACCACAGGAATTGCCAAAGCATCGCAGTACTTGCAAATTGATTATGATTCCAATGCCTTAGGGGCGCGAATCATCATACGTACCGACAATAGAAATAGCGTTGTTGCCTATTCAGGCAGTGGAGAAGGATCCGGGCTTGTTGGCAACACTCATAGGGATGAGACGGTGCCGCTCGTGTGGGTTGTGTTCGATGAGCTAGCCAGCGCCAAGACTTTTATTTTCACCGGGGATACCGATATCGATGGACAAAAAGTGGGTTCCTTGCCGGGAGCGAATCCTCGGCTGGCCGCTGAAGCCGAAGGGCTTGTGGTGGACAAGGCGAATACGAACTTCGAAACTCAAAACGTATTGGACTATGCGACGATTGTGTTACCCAGCGGTACAACTGGTTTGTTGGGAAGTTTTCCTACGGATGATGATGGTGCAGGCCCTAGCACGGGCCTTCGAAGCTCCACCACACCTGTTTTTTTAATTTTGGGCGCAGATTTTGTGAACGCGAGATCTCAGTCGTATAGCACAACAACATTAAGCTTGGATTTAATTGTTCAGTAAGGGCGTAGTTGTAAAAAGGAAGAAGTAAAAAAAGAGAAAGAGAAGGAGAAGAATCATGAGAAACAACAAGAGTAAAACGATGGCCGTGATGTGCGGCATGCTTTCGGTAGCCCTTGTTTTTGGGCCGGTTACCCAGGCGCATGCAGTACTGAACGTTCCCATCACCATGCCGGTAACGGTGGAAGCTACAGTGTCCACGACGAATGCCTTGACCATTGCGGTGAAGAACAACTCGGATGACACAGTGCCATCCCCGATAAAGATGACGTTTGCCACCGCCTCTGGTATTGCCAAAGCCGGGCAGTATGTTCAGATTGATTACAACTCCAATGCGCCGGGTGCGAGGATTGTGATTCGGACGGATAACAGAAACTCAACAATACCTTTTACTGGGGATTCGGTAGCAAAGCCAGCGGAAGGAGCCGGTCTTGTTGGCAATACGGATTCGAAAGCCACGGTACCTCTTCTGTGGGTTGTGTTCGATGATGTTGCCGCAGTGAAGTCATTTGTATTCACCGGTGACACGGATGCAACAGCTGGTACAGGAGTTGTTTTAGGTGCGACACCAAGAGCGGTAGGCGAAGCAGAGGGGTTTGTGATAGACAAGAACAACAAGACTGCTCCGGGAACCGATCCGGCTAAACCGGGCGAGATTGGTGGTTATGAGGATCCAAGGGTTCAAGGATATGCCACTGTTGTTGTGCCTCAGGGTACAGGCGGTTTGTTGGGAAGCTTTCCTGCAGACGAAGATGGTGCAGGGTCGAGCACGGGGCTTCGCATCTGCACATCACCTATTTTCCTGGCGTTGGGTTCATCATTCAACGGTGTAACAGCGCAAAAGTATAGCACGAGTACGCTGGCGTTGGATCTGATCACACAATAAAGATGGAGCAAAGGAGTCAAACAAGACTCCGGAAAAGAGGGGAAGGGCTATGAAAACAAAATCAAAATTTCTAGCGGGTCTGTTATCGGCGCTGCTGATTTTTTTGCAAGCAACGATGGCACATGCACTCAATGTTGTGAAAAGTGCAGCAATCACCACCGTTCAGGGAGAAGTTGCGGGTGTGGAGGAGACGCTTGCCGTAGTTATCAAGAACGTTTCCAACAATGCGGTAGCGACGGGCGTGACGTTCCCGACTGGCAGCGCTGTGGCTAGTTCGCCGCAGTACCTGGAGGTGAGTTTTCAGTCTAATACGCTTGGCGCTGCGGTGATTTTTTCCACGGACAATCGTCGTAAATCTGCGACGGGTGCGACACTCGCGAATCCGGCGTTTAAGTCGGGTCCGGATGGTGTGCTGGGTCCGGGTACGGGAGGCGCGGACGACGAATTATTTGAGCCTGAGAGAGCTGTTTCTGGGGCAGGGCTCGTTGGAACCGATCCCAAAGGGCATGGATTCGTGGTGCCTTTGCTGTGGGCCATATACGACATTGCGCGTGCCGGAGGATACACATTTACGGGCAGCCTTGCGATAGAGGGTGTGGTGACGGATAAGGCGCAAACCCATACCTTTCAGCGCAATCCAGATAACAGCGTGGTGATTGTTTCCCAGCCTTTTGACAGTTCGAGGTCTTTGGCTTACGCAACGGTCATCGCCGGTATGGTGCCCGTGAACGGATCGAGTAAAGGCCAAATCGCAAGTTTCCCTGAGGATATTGATGGGCCGTCGAATGGCAATCTCAATGGACTGAGACCGGCGACGTCGCCCATTTGTGTTTATCTGGGTTGTGATTACTCTGGCGCTCCGCGGCAAGGTTACGCGACCAACACATTGTCGCTGGAATTAATTCACCAGTAAGACGGAGCGGGTGCCTGCATGCGCAAATGGGGTTTACTAATACGGTTGTCGATTGGCCAACTGGCTCTTAGCCTTCTGGTGATGGGTTCTTTTGGATTTGCTGCGTTTCAAGATGATCCGGCAGATCCCGATGGGGACGGTTTTACCAACGGCGAAGAGCAATTGATGAGCACTAATCCTACCGTATTTGACCAGAATTTAAGCGATAGCGCGCTGTTGACATTGCTGCAAAAGCGCAATTTCGATTTTTTCTGGCTTGAGTCCACGCCCCCTTTTTTCTTAGCCCCGGATCGTGGGTTTTATAATCAGGTTGGTGGTGGTAGCAATGCCAAGAGCATTGCCTCGACTGGTTTTGCGCTCACGGCTTATGTTGTGGCGGACTACCATGGATGGGTAGATCACGTCGAGGTGTACAATAGAATCAAGTCCATGTTCGCGCGATTACGTGAAATTCAGCAATCGTCAGACGCTAGCTTAAACAAACATGGGTTCTTTTATCACTTCGTGGACAACAGTGGCGCCCGGTTTATACAGAGCGGGTTCAACAGCGAAATATCATCTATTGATCATGCCCTCTTGTTGGCTGGTGTCCTATTGGCGGGGCAATACTACAAAGGAACCGAGGTTGAGATTCTCGCCAATGCGCTTTACGATAACACAGATTGGGGATTCATGTTTGGCAACCTCTTTTTTCATCAAGGATGGCTTCCAAACGGTGGTCCAGTGGAAGGCGGTAGTTATTTTGAGCGCTGGGACCGATATTCGGAACTGATGATTTTACTTTTGGAGGGTATGGGTTCAACGACGCATCCTGTGACGCCTCAAACATGGGCAGATTTTAACCGCGATACCGTAACGTATCCGGGATTTCAGCCCTACGTGCATTGCGGCGCTCTTTTCACCCATCAATTTAGCCACTTGTGGGTGGATTTTCGCAATAAGCGTGATATTAAGGGGATCAATTACTTTGACAATTCACGCGTTGCCACACTCGTGAATCGTAAATTTTGCATAGACTTGAATGCCAATGATCCTAGTCGTTACGAAACATACGGGTCTAATAGTTGGGGAATTTCTTCGGGGGACAGCTCCCTAGGCTATAGCTACATGCAGCCCGATTTTTTTGTTCCCAGCATGGTGGAGCATAATTGTGACAGCGGAACTGTTGTTCCAGATTCCGCTCTAAGTTCTATTCCCTTTACGCCCTCCGAGAGTATCGCTGCGGCGCAGAATTGGTTTACGAATCGGCGCTCGGAGACTTTCGGCCGTTATGGATTTCGCAGCGCCTTCAATTTCGGCAGGCCCAACAATCCAAGTAGTCTCTCGCACTTCCCAAGTTCCAAGCTCAGCTTGGATTGCGGTTCTGTGGTCTCCATGATTGAGAATTTTAGAACAGGTTTGATTTGGAAATATTTTGGACGCAATGTAAAGATACAAGATGCCATGAACAAGGCCGGCTTCGTGAACGATTTTATCCCTTTCTCTATCAATTTTGACAATCAACCGATTCCGGGTCATGACTTTAACAGTTTTGGAGGTTTCTCCGATGGCTTTGGAGGCGGCATGTCTTCGTACCCCTCCATTGCACCGGTTAATTCTACCGTGGGCGGATTTGTTTGGAAAATTAGCGGGACGGGATCTGGGGCAGGGGCGTTCAATACATTAAATGCAAAAGATAGTAGCCGATTTGACACACTTTCTTTTTGGATCAAAGGGTTGCAGGGAGGCGAACAGATTCTTGTGGGACTCAAGGACGTGTCCAACACAGAAGTTAGCGTTCCTGTTTCTGATTATATCGGGGGTGGAGCGATTGCAACGGATTTCAAAGGTGTTCGAATTCCGCTGAGGGTTTTCTCGGATCGAGGCGTTCGGCTTACAACGATGGATAATATCTCGTTTCGATTCACCTCCGCGCAGGGCGGGGATATTTTAGTGGATGACATCGCTTTTCTGCCCGACGAGTTTAAGCCTGCGCAGCCCTTGGGTGTGCAGGGCACAGTCATTAGCAACGATGTGAGTCTCACCTGGACCCGCAACACGGATTCTGATCTTGTCGGCTACAGTGTCTATCGTGGGACTAGTGAAAGCGGTCCTTTCACAAAATTGAACAATCTTTTAATTGTCGAGAACTCGTTTCGCGACGTGGGTGTGCTTAGTGCATCGGGGACTGTTTTTTATTACAAAATTACGGCGGTGGATAATGCATTGGTGCCTAACGAGAGTTTGATGTCATCCGGTGTTGTGTTGCCCAACGCAAGGCCCAAGCTCGATGCAATTGGCAACAAGGCAGTGGTTGCTGGAAATCTCCTTGCTTTTACTGTTTCTGCGACAGACCCCAACAACGACCCTCTTACTTTTTCTGCTTCCAATTTGCCACCCGGCGCAACCTTTAGTCCGGCGACAAGAATATTTAGCTGGAACCCTTCGATTACCCAGGTGGGGGTTTACAACAACGTGCACTTTAGTGTTACCGACGGACAATTTACCGCTTCTGAGGATATTAGCATCGCCGTTCCTGATAACGATGCCGGGACGATTGACACGGCTGTGGAAGATATTGCCACGGGGCAGCCAAGTTCGGCTGCTCTGGCTTTTGGAACCGTGGGGTCCAATGCGGGTTTCATGCCGTCCACAAAAGTTATTCGTTTGACCGCCTTGAGCAGCGCCAATAATTGGAAAGTTCAAATCTATACCGATAATGCCAACAACGCTATTGTTACGACAACAACCATTCCAGCTATTAAGTGGAAGCCGGCTGAAACTATCACGGTTGTAACGGCTAATCCCTATACAGGGAGTGGTAGCGCGGGAGGACTTGTTGGTCAAAAAAGTTCCAAATATCGTGTCCCTATGAAATGGGTTGTGTTTCCGAATAAGATTACGCAAACTGCTTTACCAGTCGATAAAACCCTGTGGGGTTTTGTTCTCGATAGGAAGGATAGTAATTTCGCGAATGCAGTGGAAAGTAGAACAGTGTTGGACGCGAGTGGTAATCTTGGAAATTTTCCTTCTTCCGGCAGAACGTTAGCCAATGCGACCGAGTATCTGTATCTTGCGGCTGATTTCACGGGCGCACCGGCGCAAGCGTACAGCACGAATCAGTTCCTAGTGGAGATATTCAAACAATGAAAACCACAAAAATTCTAATGTTCGCGATGGGTTTTATTTGCAGTTTCTCCACTGTTGCGTTTGCAGGCATGGCGGTAGAACCCGGTATCATTGAAATGATAGCAGCGCGCGGCGATGAAGCCACGGGGCCGGTTAAAGTTAGGAATACGGGCAAGGAGAAGACCCGAATCACTGTGGAGCCCGAGGATTGGAAGAAGGCAGCCAGCGGGCGACGCGGTGGCCCTGTATCCTCCTGGCTTTCTGTGGAGCCCCAGATGCTAGAGCTAGAGCCAGGTCAAACTGGTATTTTTACCTATCACGTTAAAGTTGCTTCCGATGCAGCCGGAGAGAATACGGCACAGATGTTTTTTTCCGAAATGGTGGGAA
>CAZOWS010000074.1:0-9767 GCA_964583365.1 uncultured Actinomycetota bacterium | reverse complement strand
ACATCAGAAAAAGAATTGTCATGAAGGCTGAAAACGACACGCTTGTTTGTCACCTCATCGGCGATCACGATGCTGTAAAAACCTATCTGAGAAATTATAGAAACAAGTAAGGGGATCGGAATGTCTACCCCACCTAGCCTCCCTCCCCCATTAACACAGTGGGGACAGGCGTACAAAGGGGAGGGACGTGAGTAGTTACGATAATTTCACATTAAATTTCCCAGAATGTAAAATCGCAGAAAGATAAAAAGTAAAAAAGTATTTGCAATATAATTGATTATAGTGTATCCTATTTAACAACACTGGAGGTGTACCCATGTTGGCCAAGATCACGCGTGGAAATCAGGTAACCATACCCAAAGAGATTGTGTTAATGGCACACTTGAAAGAGACGTCCTTGTACGTGGATGTTGGTTACACTCACGGGGTTATCTATATGAAGCCCGTGGTGTTGGAAGATCGCATCAGTCCGGAACAATTGGAGAAGTTTGAGAAATGGGCTCTTGGCAACGATAAGAATGATTTGGAGTTCAAAGCTCCTGACGATGCAATCCAGCATCTGAAGAAGCGCGTCAAGAAGATCTAGACCCATCTCGTGCGACATTTCTTCAAGCCAACGTTTCAAAGCGCATTTGATAACCTCACCAGAGATAAACAGCTATTGGTGATTAAGGCTATGGAGGCTTTGAAAGCTCATTCGCAGGGCGGTTCTGCATCCCATGGGTTACGCGTCAAAAAACTTTACCAGGGAAAAATATCCAAAGTATTTGAGGCGCAAGTAAGCGCTGATCTGCGGATTGTATGGGTAGCGAATGAGGATAAAATCGTATTCGCGCTGCTCGGCAATCACGAAGACGTGAGACGATTTCTTAGGAATTTATAGAAGGCTGCAAGGTACGGGCTAGACGTTCCTCAATATCCCCAGCATGTCTTCCATGTCTTGCGGTACGGGGGCTTCGAAGCGCATTTGCATGTGGCTTGTCGGATGATGCAGCGTGATCGCGAACGCGTGCAGCATTTGGCGCGGGACGGGTATCGTGAATTCCCTCAGGCCGCGACGGCGGCCGTATTGTTGATCGCCAAGAATGGGAAAACCCATCGCGGTTAAATGCACGCGTAGCTGATGCGTCCGGCCTGTCGTGGGTTTTAGCAACAGCAGCGAACATCCGCCGATTTGTTCCACGGTTTCGTAAAAAGTTTTAGCCTCGCGGCCTGTCGGACGTACGGCCATTTTCTTGCGCGCTACGGGGTGACGCCCAATTCGGAAATCTATAGAGCCCGAAGCCTGCACCATGCGGCCATGCACGATGGCCATGTATTCTTTTTGAATTCTGCGGGACTCGAATTGCGCGGCCAGGTCGTGATGGGCAATATCATTTTTTGCCACGACAAGGCAGCCCGACGTGTCTTTATCCAGCCTATGGACAATGCCGGGGCGCATTACGCCGTTGATCGCGGAGAGATCTTTTGTGTGATGCATAAGCGCATTTACAATTGTGCCGTCGAGATGTCCAGGCGCCGGATGCACGACGATGCCCGGCTGCTTGTTCAAGACCATGAAATTCTCGTCCTCGAAAATAATTTCTATCGGGATGTTTTGCGCGACTACGTCCAGAGCGACGGGCTCGGGTACTTGCAAGGCGATGATGTCACCTGCCACGACGCGGCGATGGGATTTGACGGTATGGCCGTTTACCAGGACAGTGCCCGCTTCGATCAGCTTTTGCAAATGATTGCGGGATAGATCGGGCATGACAGAGCCCAGATATTTATCCACGCGGGCGGGATTGTCTTCTTCGCCGACTACGAATTGGAAATCTTGAGGAGGCATGTCTCTACCCCCCCTTTGTCCCCCCCTTACAAAGGGGGGGGATATTTATAAGGCCTACCAGGCCTGCCAGAAATGCGGCGGCGGCTATAAATTGTGGCAATGTCCATTGCAGGGTGGTGTAAGGATTGCTGTCCGAGCGTAGGAATTCCATGCAAAAACGCAACAGTCCATAGCCGATCAAATAGGTGAAAAAAGTTGAGCCCATGCTTTTCTTGCGATTGTCTATCCCGATAAGAATGCAAAAGAGCAAGAGGTCCAGAAAGCTCGAGATCAGCTGCATGGGCAGCACGGGCAGCGCATATCCATCGAACGGTGAAACCCACCCGCGCGCGAGATGGTCGTTGAACACGGAACTGCCTCTTGGGAATCGAATGCCCCAGCGGCCTTCTGTCACGATACCATAGCAACATCCATTGAAATAACAGCCGAGCCTCCCTATCGCCTGCCCCAGCGCCAGGGAGGGCATGAACAAGTCCAGCAGGGCCAGAATATTGCCCTTCTTCTTTCGGGCATAGAAAATTCCCCCGACCAAGCCCCCGAGCAAACCGCCAAAATACGACAGTCCCCCATGATGCACCATGAAGATTTCCAACATTTGCACCCGAAAATAATCCCAGTGCTCTATAACATAGAGCATTCGCGCACCAGCGATGGAGGAAATCAAAACCACCATGAGCAGATTAGTCACAAGGTCTTTGGATATGCCTTGTCGGCCGGCTCGGTCTAGTGCAATGGTGATACCGGCCAGAAAAGCAATAGCGACAAGCGTGCCATAGGTATAAATCGGAAAAATAAAATGCAGCAATACGGGATGCATCAGGAAGCGCCTTTGGGCGAGCGCAGCGTAGCAAACATCATGAACCCAGCGCCCACGCAAAGCGCGGAGTCGGCGATATTGAACGCGGGCCAATGGGAAGACCCAATATAAAAATCAAGAAAATCCACCACGCTGCCCGAACGCAAGCGATCCAAAAGATTCCCCGCCGCCCCTCCTGCAATCATACCCAGAGCCAATTGGGTGAGAAAGGACAGGGAGGATTGCGCGCGCCAAGTGAAAATAAAAATTCCCGCGATAGTCAGCGTGGCTAATGTGGCAAAAATCCATGCGCCTCCGGGGAAAAGCCCGAACGCGGCACCTCGATTGAACACGAGCGTGAGTTGAAACAATCCTGGAATAATGGGAACGGGCGTAAACGGGTCCAGTCGGTGCAGCGCAAGCGTTTTGGTCAACAGGTCCAGCAGGAAGACCGCAAAAGCGGTCCCCGAAACCCGGATCATTTTCTGGTTCTTCCCTTTTTCTCTTCCTTCTCTTGGCAGGTCGTGCATTTGCGCGCGTAGGGCAATGCCAAAAGGCGCTTTTCCGAGATGGGTTTCTCGCAGGTTTCGCAATTGCCGAAGCTACCTTCCACCACGCGTCCGATGGCTTCGTCTATCTCGTACATGATATCTTGTTCGTTGGAGAACAGTGAAAGCGCAAACTCTCTATCGAAATTATCCGTGGCTACGTCGGCCATATGCAGCGAGTACCCGGAAAGATCCCCGGAGAGATCGCGTTGGGACTTTTTCAATGTGTCGCCTTCCATGCGCCGCAAATCTCCGCCGAGTTTTTCTTTCTTTTCCATCAAAACTCCGCGCCACTTCTTGAGATCTTTTTTATTCATGTCGCTACCCTCCCTTTTTCCACCACGCCCACACATTTTTTACACAAAGTCGGATGCGCTGACCTCGTCCCCACGAAGGGGCTATACACCCAGCATCGTTCGCATTTGGAGCCCTCTGCCTTTTGCACGCCTATGCGAAGGGCGGGCATTATAACAGACGCCACGAAGGTGTCAGTGGCATTTTTCTTCTCCACGACCCGGGCCTGCGAAACGATGAATAGCGCCGGCAGATCCGCGGCATAGGCGTTTAATAATTTTTCCAAATGGGTGTCTTCCGTCGTCAAGATCACGCAGGCTTCCAGCGAGCTCCCAATTTTTTTCTGCTGGCGAAAATCTTCGAGCACCTTGAGCACTTCTTCGCGCACCGTGAATAATCGTTCCCAATCAGCTGCAGAGTCACATTGCGCATATTCCTGCGGCAACTTGGGCCATTCGGCCAAATGCACGCTGGATGTGAGCACGGGGTCTGTTTCGCGTAGCAGCGTCCAGACTTCTTCGGCCGTGAAGGCCAGTATCGGACTCACCATGAGAGTGAGCGATTTTAAGATTTCTGACAGCGCCGTTTGCGAGGAGCGACGCGCGGGATCGTTGAGATCGAACGTGTAAAGCCGGTCTTTCAAAATATCCATGTACAGCGCGCTCATCTTCAATACGCAGAAATCGTACACGAGCCGGTAGACACGGTAAAATTCGTAGGCTTCATAGGCCTTTTCGCTTTCCGTAACAAGCGTTGCGAGCTGTTGTAGCGCCCAACGATCTATTTTGCTCATCTGGGCCGGTGGTACAGAGTGCTTCGCGGAATCAAAATCCGAGATATTGCCCAGCAGAAAGCGCAGCGTGTTTCGTATTTTGCGATACGCGTCGGAGACTTGATCTACGATACCAGCCGAAAGACGCACGTCGTCGGTGTAATCCACGCAGGCAACCCAAAGGCGCAAGACATCCGCACCGAATTTATCTATGACCTCGGAGGGCGCTATGACATTGCCCTGCGACTTTGACATTTTTTTCCCTTCCCCGTCTGTCACGAAGCCATGCGTGAGGACAATGCAAAAAGGGGCCTTCATTTCTAGCGCGACCGCGCTCAAGAGCGAGGACTGAAACCATCCACGATGCTGATCGCTTCCCTCCAGGTACAAGTCTGCGGGGCAGGACAATTCCTTGCGTTTTTTTAGCACGGCCTGATGCGACACACCCGAATCAAACCATACATCCAAAATGTCATGCTCGCGTTTGAATTCTGTCCCCTTGCAGTTTGCGCACGCGGTGCCCGGGTCCAACCAAATCGCTGCGTTTTCTGAAAACCAAACATCGGTGCCCTTTTCGCGCACGACAGCAAGAAATTTCTCCACGATGGCTGGAGTGAGCAACGAATCGCCACACCCCACGCATCGTAACGCCGGTATAGGCACTCCCCACAGTCGCTGGCGAGAGAGACACCAATCCGGGCGGGTCTCCACCATGCTCGCGATGCGATTTTGTCCGCGCGCGGGAATCCATTTTGTTTCGGCGATGCATTCCATGGCTCTTGTGCGCAAGTCTTCGTGTTCCACGTTGATAAACCATTGAGCAGTAGCGCGGAAAATCACGGGATTTTGGCATCGCCAACAATGCGGATAAGAATGTTGAATCTTGCCTTCGGAAACCAACGCATTTTTTTCCTTGAGAGCGTCGGTGATGATGCGATTGGCTTTGAAGACGTGTATCCCGGCGAATGGACCCGCGTCCTTCGTGAATTTTCCCGCGTCGTTCACGGGGGATAAAATGGGCAATCCGTAGCGCATTCCCACTTCGTGATCTTCTTCTCCATGCCCGGGGGCGATATGTACGCAGCCCGTGCCCTGATCCAGCGTGACGAATTCAGATAGCAGAATTTTTCCCTCGCGGTCCAAAAGAGGATGGCGATAGACAATGCCTTCCAGTTTTTCTCCGGGCACTTGGCCCAGTGCCTTGTGCTCCTTAATGCCGAGCGCGGCCAAATTGCCGGCCACTAATTCCTGAGCAAGAATCCAGTCTTCTTGCCGACCATTCACGGTTACTCGTATCGCACTGTATTGAAAGTCAGATTTTACTGCCACAGCCAGATTTGCGGGGAATGTCCACGGCGTGGTGGTCCAAATCAAAATCTTGGGATTCTGTATGCCCGGAAACAGTTTCCCGAGATCGTCGCTAATGTCGAAGCGCACGGTGATGGAAAAAGATTCATGGTCCTTGTATTCCAATTCGGCTTCCGCAAGCGCGGTTTCGCAGATGACGCACCAGTGTATGGGCCGCGTACCCTGATAGACATAGCCGCCCTTCAGTAATTTGAGAAACGATTCTACGATCGCAGCTTCGTATTCGGGAGCCATCGTCAAATAGGGATTCTCCCAGAGGCCAAAAATTCCCAGCCGCTGGAATTGCTTGCGCTGAATCCCGACGAAGCGATTGGCGTAGCGCTGCGCCTCTTTGCGAAATTCGACTTGATCCACTTCGTGCTTGGTCTTGCCCATTTCTTTGAAAAGCTGATGTTCGACGGGTAGGCCATGGCAATCCCAGCCTGGCACGTAGGGCGCATCGAAGCCCGCGAGAGATTTGTACTTGAGAATAAAGTCTTTGAGAAGTTTGTTCAGCGCGTGGCCCATGTGAATGTCGCCGTTGGCGTAGGGGGGGCCGTCGTGCAGGATAAATTTGGGCGCGTCCTTACGGAGGCGGCGCAATTGCGCGTAGATGTCCTCTTTTTCCCATGTGGCTAAAAAAGCAGGCTCGCGCTTGGCCAGTTCCGCCTTCATCGCGAACGCGGTCTTGGGCAAATGGACGGTATCTTTGTATAGGGAGTCTTTGGCCATGGGATTTTTTTCCGAAGCGGCGGATTATAGCAGACGAGAGAGTTCCTTGCCTCTGTTTGCTGCTGCCTTCACTGCCTGGGTGAGAATGTCGCGTGTCCCCTTCTCTTCCAAAACCCGCAGCGCGGCCTCGGTAGTTCCGCCGGGCGACGTGACACGCTTGCGCAATGTCTCGGGTGATTCTCCGGAGCTTTGCAATAGCGCAATGGAACCAGCAAAGGTTTCCACAACGAGTTTATGAGCGACTTGTGCATCAATACCTAAATCGATCGCGGCTGTAGTCAACGCCTCGATAAAATAATACACGTACGCGGGTCCGCTGCCGCTTGTCGCGGTCACTGCGTCCATCCATGACTCCGGCGCTAAGATGACCTCCCCCACGCATCGCATAATCGCGCTGGCGGATTCCAAATGCGCGGCTGTCGCCTTGCTGCCTGCGCAAATGGCAGATATCCCCTTGCCCACGAGAGCAGGTGTATTTGGCATCACGCGCATCACGGGATTTTTTGACAAATGCTTCTCGAGTCGCGCGAGCGGAATACCGGCTGCGATGGAGATAATCAAGTGATGGGACTGCATCGCGGGCGCTAGTTCGGCGAGTACCGCATCCATACCCTGTGGTTTGACGGCCACCACAATGATTTGGGCGAATTTTGCGAGCTCGATGTTGCTGTCTGTTATGGAAATTCCGGCGGCTTTAGCGAGCGCCTCGCGTTGATTTTTGTCCACGTCGCTGGCCATGATCTGGGATGTCGTAAACTTTTTTTCACGAAGCATACCGAGCACGAGGGCTTTGCCCATGTTGCCCGAGCCAATGATGCCAACCGTGATGTTCTTCGCTTCGCTCACGTGATGCTCCTTTCGCCGAATAATTTAGCATTCTGTCATCCTGAGCACATTCGGCTTCGCTCAGTGTAAACTCCGCGAAGGATCTCCTCAGGCCCAACAAGATCCTTCGCCTTCGGCTCAGGATGACTGCTTGCCGAATAGCGCTTGGCCTATTCTAATTTCAGTTGCCCCTTCTTCGATAGCTATTTCGTAGTCCCCGCTCATGCCCATTGAGAGCGTATCGAACGTGGGACCCGCTATGCCTTTGGCGATACTCTGATCTCGCAGCTCCCGGAGGCGTCGGAATACCGCGCGAGTCGCATTGGCGTCCGCGGCCAGCAGGCCCATAGTCATCAAGCCTCGCAGACGCAATTGCTTGGCGGCCAAACATTGCTCCATCAACACAAATAACTCTGATTCCTGAACCCCTGATTTGTTCACCTCGGGCGATAGTTTGACCTCGATGAGAACTTCCATTGTTTTACCCAACTTCTCTAGCCGTTGCTCCAAGGTTTGCAAAATCTCCGCGCGATCCAGCGAATCCACGCGCGAAAAAAGTTCCGCGGCTTTTGCGGCCTTATTGGACTGCAAATGCCCGAGCATGTGCCAGCAAATATCGGCTTGCGACAATGCCAGAGCAGGAATTTTGACTGCGGCCTCCTGAAGACGATTTTCACCCAAGTGCGAGAGGCCTAGCCTCAGGGCTTCGCCCATGCGCTCCAAGTCCACGAATTTTGTTACGGCCACCAGCGTTATGTCCCCGGCCTTGCGGCCCGAGCGCAGGGCGGCCGCAGCCACTCGCTCCTTTATACGAAGCAGATTTTGGGCGACAACACTCATCGTAGCATCAACGCGGCCATCATTCTGCCGCAGGAGTCTTTGGATTTGCGATAAGAATAGAATATCTCGGCGTTGCAGTACGTGCAAACGCGCGGATTAAATACGCGCGAGACACCGGATTCCTGCAATTGCGTTTCCAGCATGCCCCACAAATCGGTTGGGTAGCAGCATTTCCCGATGGAAGGACTGATGACCACGAGCAAGTTACCCGGCTGCGTGCCAAATTCTTGCTGCATTGCGGCTATGGTCTTGGGAGCAATGCGCGCCAATGTGCCTAGCCGACCGCTGTGGGCAAGTCCAATGGCTTTTTTGCCGGTGTCCACGAAAAAGACATTCGGGCAATCGGCGCCATAGGTGATCAACGGCAGACCCACGTCACGCGTGATCAGAGCGTCGGTGCCCTCTCGCATCGAAGGTGCAGGATCAGCAACGCGTACGACGACCACGTGGTCTTGATGGACTTGCTGGGCAAGCGTAGCTTTAGATGCGTTCATGCCGAGGCTGTCGAGTGTACACGTGAGTCGCGCAGGAATCCCATGCTGTAAAAAACGCTCGCGCGAAGTCCCCAAATCCCCCATCGCTCGCGTGCTGAAACCATGCGCGAGCCAGGGAATCGCAGATAGCGGTTCAAATGTCATACAGGATGCGCGAGACAGCAACTCGCGCGAATCGGATTGTTTCATGAATTGTAGTTTATTTTAATCTGACAAAATGCGCTTTGATTCGTCTAGGAATATGCCCTGCAAATTCATCTTGAGGGCTTCGGGATGCAGCGATTGACCCAATGCTTCTTCGGTCGTTATCATCTTTTGATTCGCTAGATCCAACAGCGACCGATTCAGTGTGCGCATCCCAAATTCTCCGCCCGTCTCGATGACCGCGTAGAGTTTATCCAACTTGTTCTCGCGTATCAATTTTTTAACCATGGCCGTAGCGATTAAAATCTCGACAGCCGGAACAACGGGTGGGTTCTTGCTTATCGTGGGCACTAGCCTCTGGCATATGCCCGCCGTGAAAACCGACGCCAATTGCATGCGTATCTGGTCTTGATGTTCTTCGGGGAACAGATCCATGATACGCGGGACAATACCGGCCGCATCGGAGGTATGCAACGTGCTCAAGACCAAATGTCCGGTCTCGGCCGCATTCATACCCGCCATAAGACTCTCTTTATCCCGAATTTCTCCGATCATGATCACGTCCGGATCCTGGCGCATGCAATAGCGCAACGCGGATTGAAAATCTGCGGTGTCAATGCCGATCTCACGCTGATTTATGGAAGATTTTTTATCCAGATGCAAGTACTCAACCGGGTCTTCTATAGTGATGATATGCGCCTCGCGCTGGGTATTGATCCAATCTATCATGGCGGCCATCGTGCTGGACTTGCCGCTGCCTGTCGGTCCGCTCACGACAATCAGACCGCTATTGGACAGAGCGATTTCGTTTAATATGGGTGGCAGTATCAAGCTCTCTGTCGTTGGCACAAGAGTCTTTACTTTGCGCAGCACCATGGCCACGAGGCCACGTTGATAAAATAAATTTGCGCGATAGCGACCGTTTTTTTCGCGCTGCACGGCCATGTCGCATTCTTTATCTTTTTGGAATTGTGCCCAGCGTTCCGTCCCTAAAAGTTCTTTTGCGATATCCTCTACCTGCGCCTTCGTCAAAGACTCGTTCGTGATTTTTACGAGAATTCCTCCCGAACGCACCATCGCAGGAGCCCCCGTTTTTATATGCAAATCGGACCCGTGTTTTTCGTTGAGAATATCGAGATATTTA
>CAZOWS010000073.1:0-3263 GCA_964583365.1 uncultured Actinomycetota bacterium | reverse complement strand
CGGGCGGCGTTACCTGGGAACGCAACAGCGACAATCTTTTGACCGTCAACATGGGCCCGCAGCACCCGAGTACACACGGCGTTTTCCGCATGAAAGCGGAGCTAGATGGCGAGCGCGTCGTCAGCCTCGAGCCAATCATGGGCTACATGCATCGCAATCACGAGAAAATCGGCGAGCGCAACATGTACGTGATGAATTTCCCCTACACGGACCGTTTGGATTACATCACCTCGCTGAGCAACAATTTCGCCTACGCGATTGCGGTGGAAAAATTATTGAATATCAAAGTGCCCGAACGCGCGGACTACATTCGCGTGATCATGGCCGAATTGACGCGCATCGTGAGCCATCTCTGGTCCATAGGATTCTTGTTGAACGATCTCGGGGCGTTCTTCACGCCCGCGTTGTACGCGATTCGCGAACGCGAATTGATTCTCGACCTGTTCGAAATGGCCACGGGCGCACGCATGATGTGCAATTACATGCGCTTCGGCGGCGTGGTCCAGGATTTGCCCGATGGCTTTTTGGCGCTGACAAAAAAATACGTGGAAGACCGAATCCCCAAGGCCACCGACGAACTGGACAATTATTTAACGAAAAGCGAGATCATCGTCGCGCGCTGCAAAGGCGTGGGCGTTTTGACGCGCGAAGAAGCCATTGCGTATAGCGCGTCGGGTCCCGTCCTGCGCGCCTCCGGAGTGGACTACGACGTGCGCAAGGCAGAGCCGTACTCGATATACGACCGCTTCCAATTCGATGTCCCCGTGTTGCAGGGCGGTGACGTGTACGATCGCTATCTCGTACGCCTCGAAGAAATTCGCCAATCCCTCAAAATATTGAAGCAAGCCCTCGCGCAAATACCCGAAGGCCCGATTCAAACCGGCGCCAAGGGCTGGATGACGCGCCCCCCAGCCGGCGAATCCTACGGACGCGCGGAAAACCCGAAGGGCGAGCTGGGCTTCTATCTAGTCAGCGACGGCACCGGACAACCCTATCGTTATCACGTGCGCCCGCCGAGCTTCATCAATTTGACCGCGCTCGGTAAAATGTGCCGCGGACATTTAGTCGCCGACACGGTCGCAATATTAGGAAGTCTGGACATTGTCTTAGGCGAGGTGGACAGATGAAGAAGTTAAATTCCCTCGCCCCCTTGGGGGAGAGGGCCAGGGTGAGGGGGTAAATGAAAATCCTCGGCTCTTCCGTCGTCAAAGGCATGGCCATCACGCTCGGGCATTTTTGCCAAACCTACGTGGAGGACGCAAAAATTCTCCTGGGCTTAAAAAAACGCCCCGCGCGCCTGAAACAAGGCCCCGACGAAAAGGGCGTCTTCACGGTCATGTATCCCGAACAAAAACTCGAGACACCCGAGCGCACGCGCGTGCTACCAGTTTTGATTTACGAAGAAAAAGATGGTGATGTCCGTTGCACCTCCTGCGGCATTTGCGCCAAGGTATGCCCGCCGCAATGCATTTGGATTGTTCAGGCCAAGGGCAAGGATGGAAAAGCCAAACCCAAACCCGAAGGATTCACTATCGACATGGACGTGTGCATGAATTGCGGCTTATGCTCTGAATTTTGCCCTTTCGACGCGATCAAGATGGATCACAGTTTTGAATTGAGCAACAGCGAGCGCGACAAGTCGCATGTGTATGATTTGCAAGACCTGCTAGTCTCCACCGAATATTATGCCAAGACGCATCCGGTGGCCTGGGCCAAAGAAGAAGCCGTGCGCGAGCAGAAAAAAGCAAAAAAAGCTCCCCCAGTGGTGACAGCATGATGCCCGGCTCGGATTTCAAAGACTGCTTGGACACACCGCATCTGGCCAAGGATGCAGCAGCCGCCGCTGGCGTCAGCGCCAATTTAGCGCAAGCACAGGAATTATTTCAAACTGCAACCGATAGAATGAAAGACGGCTGGGACGGCGCGGACATAACGCTACTCTGCTATCGCTCGATGTACAGCGCCGCCAAGGCCCTAGTCCAATCCGAAGGCTATCGCTGCACTAATTTTCGTTGTCTGATCGTTGCGTTGCAAGAATTGTTTGTGCGGCCCAAGCGCATAGATCAGGACTTGGTAGGCAGGCTCGTAGCAGCCCAGGAAGTCACGGGCGAAGCGGCCGTCAATCTAAAGGCTGCCGAAAACTTTATCGCCAAAGCAAAAGAATTAGCGTAACTAATACCCCCTCTACCCTATGGGGAGAGGGCCGGGGTGAGGGGTTGGCAAGAACAGGAGCATTGAGATGGCATCTGGTCCCTGGGTTTTTGTTTTGATCTACACGTTCGTCGCGATCGGCTTCGCGCTATTGCCGATTTTGCTCGCGATGCTCGTGGCCCCCAGGAAGCCCGGGGCCAACAAACAGGACTCCTACGAATGCGGCGTCGCCCCAACCGGCGATTCCTGGATGCAATTCAAAGTACAATATTATATTTATGCCTTGGCCTTCCTCGTATTCGACGTAGAGGTAGCATTCCTCTATCCCGTGGCAGCAGCCTACAGAAAAGTAGGCTGGCTAGCCTTCGGCGAGGTAGCTCTATTTCTAGCAATCCTAGGCGGCGCCCTATTCTACGCCTGGAAAAAGCACGATTTAAAGTGGGAATGATCGTCACACTGTCATCCTGAATGGTAAACTGTCATCCTGAGCGCAGCGAAGGATCTTGTTAGGTTATGGAAAACATATTCCTTAAAATAAAAGAACTCATCATGATCCCGATCGCAGCGCTTCTGCCCTCTGGACTCATCCCCTACGCGTCCATGCTAGTCACAATGACAGCGTTGCTAATCTTCGCGCCGCTGACAATGATGTACCTGACCTGGCTGGAACGCAAAGTGATCGGCAGAATCCAAGATCGCTACGGCCCCAATCGCGTCGGGATATTCGGCCTCTTACAACCCATCGCCGACGGCATCAAAATGCTGCTCAAGGAAGACATCACGCCGCGCAAGGCCGACAAACTTTTGCATTTCTTAGCCCCCGTGATTGTCGTCGTAGGCTCGCTCTTGCTATTCGCCGTGATCCCGTTCGGCAAAGGCATGATTCCCGTGGACATGAATCTGGGCCTATTTTTCTTCATCGCGATTTCCTCCGTGCACACGATTCCAATTTTCATGGCCGGTTGGGGCTCGCATAGCAAGTTCTCGCTTCTGGGCGCCATTCGCGCCGTGGCGCAAATCGTCTCCTACGAAGTACCGCTCGGCATATCTATCATTCCCGTCATGATCGCTGCAGGTTCGCTTTCGACCGTGGAAATAGTCCGTGCGCAAAC
>CAZOWS010000072.1:0-4372 GCA_964583365.1 uncultured Actinomycetota bacterium | reverse complement strand
TAAACGGATTATCAAAAGCCTCCAGCGATTTTTTCGCTTTCTTGTAGCTGAAATAATATTTGGGCAGCGTGGAATTTTCTTCTGCCTTCCAGGCTTTGGCGCTCACGGATGCGAACGCGAGACCCGGCGGAATCATGAGCCCTTTTTGCGACCCGCTCACCGCGATGTCCACGCCCCAGGCGTCGGTTTGCAAATCATCGGCGCCGAGGCCGCTGATCGCGTCCACGACGAGAAGAGCCTGCGTGTCGCGCACGATGCGCCCGATCGCTGCAATGTCCGTCACAACGCCCGTGGACGTTTCGCACAAGGTCGTGAACACGGCCTTGATGTTCTTGTCAGCCGCCAGCGCAGCTTCGATCTGCGAAGGCGCCACCGCGGTCCCGTAGGGAACCTTGATTTCTTGAGACTTCACGCCGTAGGCCTTGCAAAGCCCGGTCCAACGCTCGCCGAATTTTCCGGAGTTGACGACCAACGCGGAATCACCGGCCGACAGGACGTTGACCACGGCGGCCTCCATTGCCCCGGTACCCGAGGACGAAAACGTCAGGACATCGTTTTTAGTCTGAAAAACGGTTTTGAGATTTTCCGTCACCTCTTGAAAAATCTTGCGATAGCGATTCGTGCGATGATGAAAAATGGGTTTGCCCATGGCCGATAAAGCCTCGGGCGGAACGGGTGTCGGGCCCGGAGCCAAGAGATATTCTTTTTTCATGATGGGTTTTTTCCTTTCCTGTCTTAATGTCCCGAAACCGGCTGCGAAATTCCGGCCGACTCGGGCGCAAATGGCATCGTATGCCCGTCTCCCGCCGGGGCCGCGACATCTGCGTGACTTGTTTTGATTCCCTTGTTGAGAATCGCGAGTATATCGTCCACGTTGCGGACAAAAATAAATTCCAATTCCTTGCGCACGGATTCGGGAACTTCTTCCAAATCCACCTCGTTGGGCTCCGGCAAGAGCACGGTGCGAATGCCCTCGCGATGCGCGGCAATAATTTTCTCTTTGATGCCACCCACGCGCAACACGCGACCGCGCAGCGTGATTTCGCCGGTCATGGCCAAGTCTTTTCGAATGCGCTGCTTCGTGAGCAACGAGTAAATGGCCGATGCCAACGTGATACCAGCCGAGGGACCGTCTTTGGGGATTGCCCCTTCAGGAATATGCACGTGAATATCCATTTTGCGAAACAATCGCGCATCCAGTCCGAATTGCCCGGCACGAGAACGAATGAAGGACCACGCGGCCTGCGCGGATTCCCGCATCACGTCGCCGAGTTGTCCGGTCAATATCAGATTGCCGCGCCCGTCCATCGAAGTAGCCTCGATGCGTAGTATATCGCCGCCTACCTCTGTCCAGGCAAGACCTGTCGCGATGCCCTCGATGAATTCTTCTTCTCTGTCCTTGAGATTAAATTTGGGTTTACCCAGATACGCCGTGAGCTGCGCCTCGGTGACGGAAATCTTTTTGCCGGGCTTGACCAGCAACGACTCCTTGGCGATTTTCCGGCAAACCTTCCCGATCTCGCGCTGGGCATGCCGGAGACCGGCCTCGCGCGTGTACCCACGTATCAGCCCCATGATCGCGCCTTGCGTGAATTGCACGGCCAAATTTTTTAGACCGTTGGCCTGAATCTCTTTGGGGATAAGGAAGTCCTTCGCGATATGCAATTTTTCCCATTCGGTGTAGCTGGATATCTCGATGATTTCCATGCGATCGCGCAGCGTCGGATGAATCGAGTCCTTGACATTGGCCGTCGTAATAAAAAAGATTTCCGAAAGGTCAAAATCCACTTCGACGAAATGATCGTTGAACGCATGATTTTGCTCGGGGTCCAGCACCTCGAGCAGCGCCGCGCTCGGGTCGCCATGAAAATCCCTCGAGAGCTTGTCTATTTCATCCAACAGAAACACGGGGTTTCTGGACCCCGCCTTTCGCAACGAAGAAAGAATGCGTCCGGGCAGCGCGCCCACGTAAGTGCGGCGATGCCCGCGAATCTCGGCCTCGTCGCGCACACCACCCAAGGACACGCGCACGAATTTTCTATTCAGCGCGCGCGCGATGGACTTGGCCAGCGACGTCTTGCCCACACCCGGTGGCCCGGTCAGGCAAAGCACGGGCCCCTTCATCTGTTTGCCCGCGAGTTTACGCACGGCCAAATACTCGAGGATTCTCTCTTTGGGTTCTTTCAAGCCGTAATGATCCTCGTCGAGAATTTTCTGGGCATGCGTGATATCCAATCGGTCTTTCGTGCGCTGATGCCAGGGCAATTCCAAAAGCGTGTCCAAGTAATTCCTGCACACCGCTGCCTCGGGGCTATACGGCATCATGCGCGCGAGTCGCTCCATCTCTTTGAGCACTTTCGCGTGCACTTCTTTTGGCAGATTGGCCTTCTTCACGCGCTCCTGCATTTCCGCCACTTCGCTGAACAGCCCGGCCTCTTTGCCCAATTCCTTTTCTATGGCTTTCATCTGCTCGATCAGATAATAATTTTTTTGGCTCGTTTCGATTTGCTTGCGCACTTGGTCGGAAATCTTTTTTTCGATTTTAAGTATCTCGATTTCGGAGTTGAGAATCTCGCCAAGCCGGCGCAAGCGTCGTATGCCGGATAATTCGGAAAGCAATTCCTGCTTTATCTCCTGTTTGACGAAGATATTGGCCGCGAGCAAATCGGCCAGTCTATCTGGCTGATCCACCTGCGCGATCGTGGTGATGAGCTCGCCCGGCACGCGCGTGTTCAAGCGCGTGTATTGCTCGAACAGCGACTGTATCGCGCGCATCAACGCGAGCATCTCCACATTGACTTCGGTCGTGTCGTGCAGCGTTTCAATCTGCGCGCGGAAATGATTGTCTTGCCATCGAAAATCCTGAATGCGCGCGCGATGCATGCCCTGCACAAGGATTTTCAGCGCGCCCTCGGGCAGCCGCATGATTTGCAGAATCTGAGCGACCGTGCCGATCTCGAACAGATCGCCGAGACTCGGGTCTTCCTTGTCGGATGTTTTTTGCGTCACGACCGCGATGAGCTTGTCGCCGAGCATCGCATGCTCGACAGCCGCCATGGATTTTGGCCGGCCCACGAGCAAAGGGGTCACCATATGCGGAAACACCACCAAGTCCCGCAAGGGAACTAAAGGCATGTCCTGAATTTTTACATCCAACCCTTTGGACACTTGCTATCTCCTGGACTTACCAACGATTGCAAGAAATGACTTTAGACAAGGCGGACGAGGAGTGAAACCGGAGGCGTACTTTTTCGGTACGCCGAGGATTTCGCGACGAAGGCCAACGCAGTATAAAGTCATTTATTGCAATCGTTACGCAATCTTCTTCTTGCCTTCGATGAGCAACGGCTCCGCGCGATGTTCCACAACGTCTTTGCTGATAATGCATTCCTCGATATTCTCGCGCGAAGGGATGTCGTACATCACTTCCATCATTACTTCTTCCATCAACGCACGCAGCGCGCGAGCCCCCGTGCCTTTCTTGATCGCCTTGCGGGCCAGTGATTCCAGGGCATCGGGATCGAATCTCAAATCCACGCCTTCCATCTGGAACAGCTTCTGAAATTGGCGCACGAGCGCGTTCTTGGGTTTGGTCAAAATTTGGAGCAAATCTTTCTCGGTCAAATCATCGAGCGTCGCGACCACCGGAAAGCGCCCGATGAATTCCGGTATCAGCCCGTACTTTAGCAAATCTTCGGGCTCTACCATCGCGAGATACTCGCTCATGGCCTTTTTGCTCTCACTGCCCGGGTTGGTGCCGAATCCCATGGCCTTTTTGCCGACGCGGCGTTGCACAATCTTGGGCAATTCGTTGAACGCACCGCCGCAGATGAAAAGAATGTGCTGGGTGTTCACCTGAATAAATTCTTGATGCGGATGCTTGCGACCGCCTTTGGGTGGAACATTGGCCACCGTGCCTTCAACGAGTTTGAGCAAAGCCTGCTGCACGCCTTCGCCGGACACGTCACGCGTGATGGAGACATTGTCGGTCGTGCGCGCGATCTTGTCTATTTCGTCTATGTAGACGATGCCGACTTCGGCCCGTTTCAGGTCAAAATCCGCAGCCTGCAAAAGCTTGAGAATCACGTTCTCCACGTCCTCGCCGACATAGCCGGCCTCGGTGAGCGTGGTGGCGTCGGCGATGCAGAACGGCACGTCCAGAAACCTGGCCAGCGTACGCGCCAAGAGTGTCTTGCCTGTTCCAGTCGGGCCGATGAGCAGGATATTGCTCTTCTCGATCTCCACGTCGTCCATGCGCACGTTGCTATTGATGCGCTTGTAATGATTGTGCACGGCCACCGAGAGCCTTTTCTTCGCGCGCTCCTGACCGATCACGTAATCGTCGAGAAATTTTTTAACTTCCGTAGGCTTG